>DODH01000319.1:0-6895 GCA_003545625.1 Nitrospina sp. | reverse complement strand
CATGCCTTTGAATGACATTTGGGATTATTTATTATAACCCCTTTTTTATTAATATGTTAGAAATTTCTCTTCGTTTGTAAAAAATTTTAACATCTAAAATTTCCAAAAAACGACAAAAATTGTCAGTTTCATTTTCAAAAATTGTCAGAACTGGAGGTTTTAAAGGAATGGACTCCCTAAACCTGGATATTGCATGAGCAGTTGTCCTTGCAGGTCTATTTTTGCTAATGTTAAACTTTTGACCCTTACAGGGTACGAAAGAGAAATATCACATGTTCATGCAATATCCGGGTTAAGACTCATTCTCCCTTGCGGCGGAGTCGTTCATAGTATGAATAGCGAATTAAAACGAGTGGGTTTGCTGGGAGGGACGTTTGACCCCATCCATAACGGGCATCTGGGCCTTGCTGGTGAAACAATGCAACTATTTAATTTGCAAAAAGTTTTGTTTATCCCTGTCAGCCGGTCTCCGCATAAGCTCCATTACCGGCCCACCTCTTCGGAGCACCGGGTCGCCATGCTTGAGTTGGCCCTTGCACGGGAAACCGCGTTTTCCACAGAATTGCTAGAGGTTGAAAAGAGTGGCGTTTCCTATACGATTGAAACATTATCCCGGTTAAAGGAAAGGCATCCTGAGTGGGAGCTTTTTCTGATTCTAGGAGCCGATGCCTTCATGGTGATGGATACCTGGAAAAGCTACGCTGATATATTCAAACTTTGCCACGTGCTGGTTGGCACACGGCCCGACACAAAGTTAGAGCTCCCTGCTAAACTGCGTCAAACGCTTGGGCTTAAAAAAACTCCGTTTGAAAAAAACAACGACCCACTGCTGATAACTTTGAATCCTGCTAACGGAAAAACCCTACGGTTATATCAAATTCCACCGCAAGCTATTTCTTCCAGCGAAATCCGGCATAGGGTGCAAGCCAAAAAAGAAATTAAAAATTTGTTGCCCCCTGCGGTTGATCATTATATTATTAAGAATCGATTATACCTGACTGAGTCCCTTTAATATGGTTTGAATGAAAGAACACTTGAACGCTCTTCAGCAGCTAGCCGTTGATTCTGCCGAGGATAAAAAGGCTTTTGACATCCTCATTCTGGACCTGCGAAACCGCTCGGACCTTACAGATTTTTTCATGATTTGCAGTGGAAACTCCAAGGTTCACGTTCAGGCTATTGTTGATGGCATCCTTGACAAGTGTTACCAAAACCGCAATAAACCCCTGGCTGTAGAAGGTTATTTGGGAGGAATCTGGGTGGTAGTGGATTTAGGAGATTTAATTGTACATGTTTTTCATAAAGAAGCCCGCCTTCACTATGACCTCGAACGTCTATGGGGTGATGTTCCTGTTATCAAGGCAGTAGGCCAATAAAGCTTTCCCCTTCATTTTAAACCATACCCATTAAACCGTACCCATGAATAAAAAAAAATTAAATCTATTTCGTTCTCAGTTGGAATCCATCCGGTCCGAGTTGCTGGGGGACGTAGAAAAATCAAACCAAAATATAAAAGAAAGTGAAACCGGACAAATGGCCGATATCAGCGACCATGCCGCACGCACCTACAATCGGCAACTGGAAGGGGAACTTGGCGAACAGGAATGGCAAAAACTCAAACAGGTTGATGTGGCGATCGAAAAAATTTCCGAAGGGGACTATGGAGTTTGCACCCAATGCGAAGACTCCATTCCCGAAGCCCGCCTGAAAGTGGTCCCCTACACAGAATTCTGCACCCAATGCCTGAGCGAAATAGAAAAAAATCCCAAGGCCGCCAGCCTCGATAACCAAAACCCGCTGGAGGAGGATTAGGCGTGTCCTTAAAACAAATCATCGTCTTTCTGGTTTTCGCATTACTCTCCATTTACACGGCGTTCCTGAACCCGCATGACTCAGTAGTTCATATCACGCAAAACCAATCGCTGAAGTTACCAACCGTTCTCCTGTTACTAGGCTCGATCCTTATCGGTGTGATCGTTACGGTTTTTCTGTTTTGGACTTTTAATTTTAAAAAAGCACTGGCCCGCTGGAAAGTTGGTTTTAAGAATAACCGGATCGAAAAAAGGAGCCGCAAAGTTGAAGCCCTGTTTAAAAAAGGGGAAAACCTTTTCATCTGCGGAAAAATGGATAAAGCACAGACCCTTATTGAAAAAGTTCTCGATATGTCTCCAGAACATGTCGGCGCACTCAACCTGATGGGTCGAACCTTGGATGCTAGTGACAAATACGACCAGGCAGAAATTTTTCATAAAAAAGCTCTCGTACTCGAGCCGCAAAACATTCACGCTCTCTATGATCTGGCGCATACATATTCAAAAACCGACCAGCAAAACGAAGAAATTGCTCTCCTGCAGAAAATACAAAGGATGAATCCGGGAACCGCTGGCCCCTTACTGCGTCTTCGCGAAATTTATGTAAAACAGAAAGACTGGAAAAAAGTATGCCCCCTGCAGAAAAAAGTTTTGCCTCTGTTGCGTGATAAGAACGAGGAATGGAAAAAGGAACAAGCCAATCTGGGACAATTCTTTTTTGAACTCGGCAAACAATATTTGCAAGAGGGTAACCGGGACTCCGCGATTTCCACGTTCAAGCAGGCTCTCCGGGCCTCTGAACAATGCCTACCTGCCTACTTGTCCTTGGGCGACGCCTATCTAGAGTCCGGCAAACAAAAGCAGGCGTTAAAAACCTGGAAAACCGGGTTTCAAAAAACCGGCCATAAAGCCTGCCTGGTGCGTTCGCAAATCGCCCTCAGGGAATCCGATGATTTTCAGGAACTTTTGCACACTTATGAAGAATCCCTGGAAACATCGGAAGGACGGTCCCTGCTTGTGCTTTTATTGTCTACGTTTTATCTGGAACATGGGCTGGAAGATAAGGCCCGGCAACTTCTGCAAAACAACTCACCGGAACATCCATTGCTCCACTCATTATTGCTGGAAAATGCCCAACATTCAGGAAACGGCACTAACGGAACCTCGTCTCAGAAATCCCATTTCGAACTAACCCGCAACGCAGTATTTGCCCTCACCCACTAGGCGTGGGGCCAGTGTGCCGTCGCTTTATTTGGCGGGCAAAGAGTTATCTCGGCAGGATAAACCCTTGCCCAGTTGCCCCTGCGGCCAGCAGCCACTAGGCGTGGGCGGCCAGTGTGGATTATTAAAGTATTACCCCTCCGGGGCACGAGGGCTGAGGAACAGTATCACGTGCGCTTGAGTATTTCGTGAGCCTTATGGGTAATACAATACTGGCCCTCTGCCGAGGAGCTAGCGGTTTTTGTAGAGTTGATGACTGAGGATTTCGCTGTTTTTGCGGAAGACATGTGCCGCGACCAACACATTTTCCTTGAGAGAAAAGTACATTCCCTTTTTAGGATATTTGGCCATGCTGGCATTCATCGACTGAGGCACCCCGTACTTCTCAATAAGGACCGTAAACTTTTCTCCAATTTTAATACCCTCCGCAAAACTTCCCTTAAACTGGGGCAGAATTTCCAAAGCCTCAATATGTTTTTTGCCGTTCAGGGAATGCAGGACGATGCCATGATTGGCGTACGCAATGGAAATGCTGTCGAGTTTGGATTCCGTTCCACGATTGATACTGATGGAGCCGGGAATGCCGAGCAATTTGATAGCTTCTGCCAGAGGCATCGTTACTTTGAGATTTTTGCCTATGACCAGACCTTCTGGTTTTTTCTTTTTGGCTTTGGCAGGAGCTTTGGTTTTTTTCGCATCCTTCTTAGCGGCAACAGCGGCTTTATTTGCTTTCTTTTTTGCGGGCATCACCGGTTTGGTTGTATCCGCCTTAGCCATGGTGGCGGGTTTGGCTTTTTCAACCTTCTTAGCCGGAGCAGCAGGTTTAGCCTTTTCAGCCTTCGCCTTGATAGCCGGTTTTATGGCTGGCTTGTCAGTCGGCTTCGTATCTGCCAGCACCCCTTGGGGTAGCATCAAACAAAAGATAAATAAAACTGCAAGTTTCAAAATGTTCACCGGTATCTCCTTTCAAAAACAAAAGGCCCTGGATAACAATCCGCTTCTCAGGCTAAATCTGGATACCGTTATTATAACCCCAAAAATGAAAAATTAAACATTTATTTTCAATTAGTTAGGAACTTCTGGCGGACCGAGGGAGGTGGTTTGTTTTTCCGGGGGTTTTACGGCCGGGAAATACTAAATATCGTCCAGGGAAGGAATGTTTTTCCGGCGGTCCCGTTTCGATTTGGTTTTTTCCTTCTGGAGTTTTCTCCATTGTGCCCGGTCCTCTTTGGAGGGAAGGGAAGACTCCTCCTCATCCCAGAGGTCCAGTAATTGCATCTGAGTGCGAGAGGGTTTTTTCGTTTCTTTTGTCAGGCAGCGTTTGCCTTCTTCAAACTCCTTGGCAGTCAGTCCCGCTTCCATATCGAACAGGTGCTTTTGCTCCTTTTTCCCGCGCCGGGCCGATAAAGCCTCCGCCCGCAGTCGGATTTCCTTAGCGTTGACCAGTCCGCTTTTCCAGCCAGCCGGTATATTATCGAACCCATACAGCGCTCCGGCCAATGCCCCCACCAAAGCACCCAGCATTTCCGTCTCTCTCCCGTTACCTAGAGAATGAGTGAGGGTGGAAGCAAAATCCGGCTTCGGCGGCAGAAGTACACAATGCAAGGCCAGTGGAAGCAAGGTCAACACAAACCCTTGTGAGGGGTAACGGATTTCTGATCGGGTGAAGGTGTTGGCATATTCCGAGAGCCAAGGCAGGAAAGATTTATCCGCCAAGCCCCGCAGGGCTCCGCTTAAAGCATTCTTGCCCTTTAAACCCCCGTCTTCCGATTCCGGGAATCTTTGCTGGTACTCCGCTTCCGCCTGCTGACATATTTCCTCCGCCTCCGGCAAAATATCCTGCCGAACAGAGGGCAACAAATTCTCTTCAGGCTGTAAAGCCAGAAACCGGGTCACTAAAAATCCGGTTAATACGGTGCCCACCACTTCAAACCGGTTTCGGCTCATCAGCAAGCAGGTTTCAAAACATTGTCTGGCCAGAGTTTTTGACCATTTGCCCTGGAACAAAGCCAGAGGCACAGCCAGCGTAGTGAACAAGGATGTGGAGGAGTTTTGCTCCGAGACCTGCCCATCCTCTAGATCGTCCAGCAGATCCACAGCCCGCCACAGACATGCCGAATGATTTCTGTAGATGCCGAAATAACCTTCGGGACCCGCTTTCGCCAACTGCTGAAAGTTTTTCACCGACCCCTGCAGAAACTGTTTCTTGTTGTTTAGCAATGCATCGCACACCGCCAAGGCGCATTGGGTCGGAGCTCCATAGAGTCCTTGCATGCGGTAGTTCTTAATCCCTTTTCCCATCATCGGGCGAACATCTTTGAAGTCGTCCATCGTCCCGAAAATCTGGCGGATGGCGGCTGGCTTCAATCCCTTTGCAGATCGGCCCATGGCATCGCCGACTGCCATGCCAAACCAACTGCCAATAATTTTATCTTTATCAACGCCGTTCATTATTTTTCTTGCCGTCAGGCGGACCTAGTGGCTAAGGGACATTAACGGGGTGGGGTGATTCTGCTCGGCGATGATCATTTCCGGCGTGTCCTGCCCCAGGGCTTGGTGGGCGGTGATTCGGGCCAGTTCCGGGTGGTTGTTGGTCTCGCTCATATGCATCAACACAACGAGACGCAATCCGGAATGCTTGACCGATGACAATATTTCGCCGCAGGCTTCGTTGGAAAGATGCCCGACATCACTTTTAATTCTTCTCTTGGTAACCCAGGGGTAGGGCCCGGCATCCAGCATGTCCACATCGTGATTGGACTCAATGAGCAGGGCGTCCAGTTTTTGCAGTTTGCTCGTGACCTCTGCCGTCACTTTTCCAAGGTCCGTAGCGATCCCTAAGCGCAATCCCCGGTAATGAATGACAAAAGCCACCGATTCTTCCGCATCATGAGGAGTGGCATAAGGTTCCACAATCAACTCGCCAAATTCAACAGGTTGCCCGGCACGGATAGGAGTAAAACCGGGAAGTTTACCCAGAGAATGACACGCCCGTTTATAGGTTCCTTCTGTAGTGTAGAGAGAAAGCTGATGCTTTCTTAAAAGCGGACCCATACCGCGGATGTGGTCGGTGTGCTCGTGAGTGGCAAACACCGCATCCAATCCATTCAGAGACCGGTCGATATGAGCCATGCGCTGGGAGAGTTTTTTTTCACTCAACCCGGCATCGATCAAAATACGTTTTCCATCGGCCTCGATATAAACCGAATTGCCGCCACTACCGCTGGACAATATCGAAAATTTCAAGCGGGCAGGGCCCGCGACCAATGAGTCTGTACCTTTATGATTTAACAAGAATCGTTGCGCTTCTGGAATTAGGTTTATAACTTTAATACCGCAGGCAGTTGCTACTACAATGAGTAGCGGCTGGTAGTAAAAATTCTAACATAGAAACGGGTAATATTTGTGGGCGTCTCTAATTATTCGGTAATTTTCTCTGTGGCAACTCGCAGGCCTTTTGGACTACTATTCGTGTCCAAAATTCATAAGGCCGCTCGGCGTGGGGCCAATGAACAATCGCTTTTTCTGGCGAGCAAAGAGTATCTCGCCTAAAAAGCCCTTATTATCTGCCTCCCCTGCTAAGGGGCTCATGGCCAAAAGTAATTTTTAGAGAGCCCTTATTTTTTGCGCAATGAAAATTTTTAATCCTCAATCTGGGCTTTCTGCAGGCCCCCGCTGTAATCGATAAACACGGATTTCCATTCGGTGAAAATTTCCAGTGCAGTGGTCCCGGCTTCGCGATGGCCGTTACCTGTTCCCTTGGTACCGCCGAACGGCAGTTGCACTTCCGCTCCAATGGTTGAGGAGTTGATATAGGTGATTCCGGTGTCGAGTTTTTCAATGGCCTTGAAGGCACGATTCAC
>DODH01000137.1 GCA_003545625.1 Nitrospina sp. | reverse complement strand
CGATAATTGCAGCAACTTCAGGCTTGCCTGATTGAAGTAAAGCAGTTCTCCTTCTTTGGAAATACGCAGAACAGGATGTGGGGTTTCATCAGGCAGGCGGGAGAGCCACTCAATCTTCGTACCTTTTTCAAGAATCTCCACGGCGGACACATCCATGGTGTGTTCGAGCAAGGCATAATCATCATCGTTTGTATGGTAGTCATCATTCACGGCATTGAGGAAGCCTTCCCATTGGGGAGGGATATTTTCCAGTCCGCCCAGATACTTTTTGATCTGCCGAAGGAGCAATTTATGTTTCATTTTGAGAAAATCAAGTTTCGGAAAAGGTGGTGATCGACATGGTCTGATTATGCAGGTGAGGATCCATGGAATTTTCAATGGGAGCGATCTCACCATAGGAATAAAACCCGGTCAAGGTGGTTTGAGGGCCGAATATTCCTTCAACCGCTTCGATTTCCTCTTCCACTTGTTGTTTCATGATAATTTTTCTTCCAATACAACTCATGAGAATTGCTGCACCGGGGGAGGTAGCTCCCGCGCTCTGGCATGCTTTGGCGGCTTCTTCGGCCCCGCTGACAAGGTTGTCTATATTGGTTTTCATGAGACGCGCGGTGCCTCCCTGTTCCAGGTCGCCCGCAAAGGTCATGCTCCCGGTTTCTTCGTCCACTCCCAAAATCGTGCGCACAATGCCCTTTTCCATTTTCGAGGTTTTGTAATAGAGGGGAAAATAGAAACATTGGGTGGGCAGATCTTGCAGGCGGTCCCCGAGATATTTTTTATATAATCCAAAGGCCGGTTCCCCGTCCAGCTCATAAAGAATATTGTTTTCAGAACGGGTGATCTTGCGTTCGGGACCGAAAGGCTCAAATCCACTCATGGAACCACAATGGACTTTCAAGCGGGTTCCGTAAAACCCTAGGGCCACCACATTTTTACTTTCAGGCATCTGGTTGGCACCGGTCAGGGTCTCCTTAAATTCTCCTCCATCTCCCGTCAGGCCTCCGGTAACTTTTACGCCTTCCGGTAAATGTTTCACCATTCCCTTGATAAGTTCGGTTCCATTAACATTCAATCCATCAGCCAGAACAAAGACATGACATAATTCTTCATGATCCAGCGTATTCACCAGTTCTTCTCCAATGGATAAACTGTCTTTTCGATCTTTGATCTTTAAATGTGTGGGTTTAAGGACGGTGTTTTCAAACCAGATCGCTGTAGCCACAAGCGAATCATCATAAACGCGGGTTTTTCAAGTTTCTCCTGCGGTGGAACCACTCAGGATATAGGCGTTAGGATAAGACTGGCGAATTTCTTTAAAAAGACTTTCATTTTTCAAGTTTGAGGGATGGCCAAAGAGCAAAACCAGTTGGGCATCTTTTAAGGTCTCTGATGTGGGGTCGCCAGACCAGCCCTCTTCACGGGACCAGCTCCGCTGCTCGGTCTTCATAAAAACCTCCGAAAAGATAAAATGTATTCAGCTAGGGGTACTGGAAAATATACCAATATTATTGGTGTTTAAATAGTAAAATTTAAGCTGTGTAAACCTATTGGGAAACCATGCTTTTTTTAGGTAAGATTTTTCAAAACATCCGGGCGTTAGGTGTGTATGTAATGTTTTAAAAAAGTTGTTTGAGTGAAGAGTTTTACGGGTGATTTTCTCAGTGAGGTTGGAATCTTTATTTCTCTTTGACAGATATTTGCAATTGTGCTAAAAATCTTCAAGCCTGAAAACGGGCTATTACTTACCTTGAGGAGTTTCATGGAAGTCAGAATAAGCCGGGATGTTCTTCTGAACGGTGTGCACAAAGTTCAGGGAATCGTTGAACCAAAAGGGGCGATGCCCATTCTTTCCCACCTGCACCTTTCCGCCGAGAAAGACACCATCAGTATTCGAGCCACCGATTTGGAAATCGGTACTTTGGGCCATTATGCGGCGAATGTGATCGCACCCGGGGCCGTGACGCTCAATGCCAGAAAACTTTTTGACATTGTCCGGGAACTCCCTGATGAAGAAATCCATCTGAAAAAAGAAGAAAATAACTGGATCACTTTAAAGTGTGGAAAATCGAAATTCCGGTTGCCCGGGCTTCCCCCGGAGGATTTTCCGCCTATGCCGGAATACAGTGACAAACCGTTGTTGGAATTTGATGGCAAAATTTTGAAGGAAATGATTCGTAAAACCTTTTTCTCGGTTTCTCCCGATGAGACCCGGCAGGCGTTGAATGGTTTGTTGCTGGAGTCGGAAGGGGACAGCGTAAACCTAGTGGGTACCGATGGGCACCGGTTAGCGATGATTTCCCGACCGGTCAAGTCAAATGTTGCAAAAGGGGAAACCTTAAGTTTCCTTTTGCCTAAGAAAGCGTTGTCGGAGTTGCTGAAATTAATGGAGGACGAAGACGAAACGTTCGGGTTCTCTTCCCAGGATAATCACCTGGCTTTCATTTGTGGTAAACAGGTGATTGTGTCCCGCAAAATAGACGGAAAATTTCCCAATTACCGGCAAGTGATTCCAGGGGACAATAACCTGAAGGCCAAAGCCAACAAGGATGACCTGACCCATGCCCTGAAGCGTGTGGCTCTATTAGCAGATGAAAAGTCGAAAATGGTCCGGTTCGAAATCCGCAAAGGCACCCTGACTCTGGTTTCAGATAATACGGATTTGGGAGCAGCTGTTGAGGAAATGTCCCTTGAGTATGAGGGAGAGGAAGTCTCGATCGGACTTAACGCAAAATATGTCCTGGATATCCTGAATGTTATTGAAGGGGATTTGGTGACTCTCAATCTAAAGGATCAAAACCACTCCTGCCTGTTTACGGTGGCGGATGATGACCAGTATAAGACCATCGTCATGCCAATGCGTCTTTAAAATTTTCGATCAAAGATCGAAAAACTGATCCAGTTTTTCATCGCTCCTTGGTGTTTTCCCGGTTACGCCTTCCCAGATTTCCTGGGTTTCCATACAAATATAAATGTTTAATTCTTCCAGGCGGGACTTAAGATAACCGCGAATGGTTTTGTAGGCATGGTTTCGCAAGGGACGGAGGTAGCGGAACTTTCCATCTTTGCTGGGCAGGTGTTCGCTGGTGAATAAGTGGGTTTGCGGATGTCGGTTTTTAATGATGGATTTCAGAGAGGGACGGTATCGAAAACTTCCCAGGCTCACCCACTCCACCTTGGCAATGGGTAGGCTATCACACAAAATGTTTACCAACTGTTGGTAGGCATCCTCCCAACCCGGTATCAAAATGATCGGATCAAAATGAAATCCGATGCGGTAGCCCTTGTCCAGGCAGGCCTTGGCAGATTCAAGCCGTTGGGCCAGGCTCGGTGTCCCCTTCTCTTCCTGGTCAATGACGGTTTGTGGATTCAGCGACCAGGATACAATTATATTTGTAGGATCGGAATGGTCCAGCAGGTTCGCAATCTGGTCCGACTTGGTTTTTAACTCCAGCACGGCGTTTGATTGTTGGTTGAAAAAGGGAAGCAGGTAGGCCGTGTAGGGGACGATGGCATCCAGAGCCAGGCTGTCTGTCAATTCCCCTGTACCGACCCGAAAGTTGCGATCCGGATATTGTGTGAACACTTCTTCCAATTCGACAAGCAGGTCTTCAACATTAACATAGGCCACCTGCATGGGGTTGTTCCCTAAAAAATCCTGCAGAAAACAATAAGAACAATCATAGATGCAGTTTTTTGCCAAGTTCACAACATAGTAATTGCAACACACCATACCCGGACTGATACCTGGACACTTCTTCAGGAAGGAACCTTTAAAACGAGATAATGCCAAACGTTTTTTCCCTTCCCCAAACACATCGTACTGTGAGGACTTCATCTGCTGTGTGAGCATGGAAATATCCTGGAATTTCTGCCGGGGAATGTCGGGGAGCCGGGAAAGGACTTCTTGCGCCAAGGGATATTCTTCTACCCCTTCTTCCAGTAAAAGGATTTCAGGTTGGTAATCTGTGATGACTGGGCTATAACTTATTGTATTATTAGGCATTATTTTATATAATGGGCTGAATTTTGCAGGGCGCCCGGCCTTTTTTGTGAGTTCTTACTATTTTAAACAGCCACTGTATCATTTAACTGAAGGAAATAAAATGGACATTCCCACCTCCTCGCTACATAACCAGTATATCCAAAAGAAAAATAAGTCCATTTTACGATTTGGATTTGTCTTTCTCTTCACCATTTCAGTGGGGCTGAATGTTCATCTCTTATATTTTGATCAAAAAACTGAGATTGCTGTTGCGTCTTTGCCGCAGGACACTGAAAAAATACTGCAAAACTCTGTCGAACCGCCCCAGTCCGAGATATATAAAAAAGAAGTTCTTCTACCTGTCAAGACGGCTGTTATCACGCCTGCGGTATTTACGGTTTCATCCGATGAGGCTCTGGAAGGCAGGACCATCCATTCGCTAAATTTTAAAGTCCGCAATTCCTTGAACTATAGCGTGTGCAGAGTAGTAACCCGTGAAAAAGGCTGTGCCGCGCTTTCCGCGCATCTGGGGCGCCTCATGGTATGGTTCATGGATATCAAAAAGGGCATGAGAAATGGCGATTACCTGGAAGCGGTGTACCAGCAACTGGAAGGTCCCGAGCAGTTTAAAATCCTCAAACTTTCCTATAAAAGCAAATTATTTGGCAAAACGTTTGAAGCGTTTTATTTTGATGAGTTCGACCCGAAAAATGGCGGATATTTTGATAGAGAAGGAAAAGAGATCGCCCAGCGTATTGTCGAAGCGCAAAGTCCTATTCGGCATTATACTGAAATCACTTCCCTGCCTGGAGATTTCCGCAAGGGAGTAGGGGGGCATTCCGGGACGGACTTCAAAGCAGAGGTGGGGACTCCCATTTATTCGGGATTCCCTGGTAAGGTCACTCGCACAAACTGGAATGTGCGGGCAAACGGTTATTGTGTCGAAATTGATCACCCGAAACTGGGAATCAAAACCCTCTACCTCCATTTGAGTCGGGTCAAAGTCAAACCGGGTCAGACTATCCGGGTGGGTCAGCAGATCGCCGAATCGGGGAATACCGGAAGAACGTTTGCCCCCCATCTGCACTATGAGATCCAGAAACGAAAAAATAAAAAAATAATTTATAATCCGTTTACCTTCAAACATCATAAAAGTTATACTCGAAAAATTCCTCCCCAGCATTACCAGTCCTTCCAAAAAACTGTTAAGCTCTTTAACTCTGTGATAAAGGAAAGCTAGCCCCCAGCGTTACGCTGGCCTTCGTGGAAGGGGGAGCTTTAACGGACCCCTCTTTTTAAATAGGGAGTTATATTCTTCCTTAAACTTCGTGTCCCGAATGGGGTATCACGCTGGCTGGAGGCTCTGTGACAAAAAAACGCAAGCGAGGGAAAAAGCCAATTCGCATTCGTATTGGCAAAATTGTTTTTGACTTTTTGCTGTGCTTTGTTGCTCTCACTATAGTCCCCGTCCTTCTATACAGGTTTGTGAATCCGCCTACAACACCCCTGATGTGGCTACGCTGGGTAGAAAGCGACACCCGGCAAAACCTACGCCTGAATGCCTGGCGGCCAATTGAAGAAATTTCCCCGAATATCCTGAAGGCGGTCATAGCCGCTGAAGATCAGAAGTTTTTCACCCATAATGGGTTTGACTGGTTAGCCATCGAGTATGCGATTCAGGCTAATATTACGACAGATCGAAAGCTGGGTGCCAGTACGATTTCCATGCAAACCGCTCGCAATGTATTCCTGTGGCAAACCAGAACTTGGTTAAGGAAGCTACTGGAAAGTTATTTCACTGTATTGATTGAATTTTTTTGGAGTAAGCAGAGGATTCTTGAAGTCTATTTGAATGTGATTGAATGGGGAGATGGCATATTTGGATGCGAACAGGCGGCACAGACTTATTTCCAGCATTCATCGAAAATTCTTTCGCCGGTAGAGTCGGCATGGATGGCGGCTGTCTTGCCCAGTCCCCGGCACTGGACACGTAGACCCACCCCCGCCCATGTGCAGGCCCGGCAAGTCAAGATTCTGGATACCTTACCGCATATACGAGTGCATATTAAATGATTAAGATTCAGATATCCAAAACGCTACAAGGCAAAATCCGAAAAGGATATCCTTGGGTTTTTAATTATCAGATTCAAAACCGAATTCCCGATGGAAGTCGGGAAAACCTGGGCGTGATTTATGATCACAATAACCGTTTTCTGGCGATGGGTTTATGGGACCCTTATTCGGACCTTTGTTTTAGGGTGTTGAACCTGGGTAAACCGAGGGAAATTAACGGATACTTTTTTCTGGAACGCTTGCAGTCAGCAATAAAAATCAGGCAAGAACTGGAAACCCAGGGAACAACAGGCTATCGAGTCATTAATGGTGAAAGTGACGGATTCCCCGGGCTGGTGCTGGATCGTTATGAAGACACTCTGGTCTTGAAACTGTATACGACAAGCTGGTTTCCGTTTCTGGATGATCTCTTTGAATTATTTCAAAAAGAATTCAAGAGTCGGCAGGTGGTTTTGCGATTAGCCCGGAACGTTGGCAAATCATTGGAGTCTGGTTCGACTTATCGGGATGGGCAGATTTTGTATGGGCAGGGGAGTTCGGGATGGGTGCAATTTAAGGAAAATGGGCTGAAGTTTGCGGCTGATGTTGTTGCAGGGCAGAAAACCGGGTTTTTCCTGGATCAAAGGGAGAATCGGTTAAAAATTGGAGAAATGGCCATAGGACGATCCGTATTGAATGTATTCAGTTATTCGGGCGGTTTCTCGGTTTACGCATTTGTCGGTGGGTGCAGGTCTGTGGTGGAGGTGGATTGCAACCCATTTGCCTTGGAGACATCATTGAGAAACATGAAATCAAATTTTCCTGAAAAATCATTTCCAGCGGAAAATTTTATCCAGAAGGAAGGAGACGCGTTTAAAATACTTGCACAATTAAAATCCGAAAAATGCTTTTTTGACCTGGTGATTCTAGATCCGCCGGCGTTTGCAAGAAAGAAGAAACATAAAACCCAGGCTCTGGAGGCTTATGCCAGGCTGGTGCAAGCGGGCGCGAGTGTAACGTCTGGGGTATTATTTGCGGCTTCCTGCTCGGTGCATGTGCCCACAAATGAATTTTACGATGCGGTTTATCTTGGAATTCGGTCTGCGGGGAAAAAATTTGAAGAGATTGCCAGAACAGGGCATGCTCAAGACCATCCGGCAATGTTCCCGGAAGCTTTTTATCTGAAATCCATCTATGTCAAGGTGGGCCTATAAGGCTAGAAATAAAAGGTGGTTAGGGAGGGGTGGCAGTATTGATCGGGCGCTGAAACGATATGGGTTAATACGTTTGAAAATGAATTGAGAGTCAGTTCACTACATTAAGCATCGGCTGAAAAGATAATCAAACTGTCCTTTTTATCTTCTTCT
>DODH01000280.1:5924-6672 GCA_003545625.1 Nitrospina sp. | reverse complement strand
TAGTGAATGACGGTGAAGTAACGATTTGGAATCAGGTAGATTCCATGGTGAATCCCGATATCATTCAACGCATAGGAGAATTATACGGTCAGATTGATTTTTTTCATTCCCGCTTTGTTCCGTTGTTAGAAGGAAACCTTTCCTACAACAAACCGCTCACCCTGCCCGTTGACGAGTACTGTACTTTCCTGAATGTGGTGAAGGCACTCGGGCCCAAAATGGTGGTGCCCGGTTCCGCCGCTTTTAAATATAGGGATGAATTAGCTTTCATGAATCAGGTTTCGTTTCCAATCACTCAGGATCAGTTCCTGCGTGACTTGGCTTTGTTTTGCCCGGAAGTTCCCTGTGCTCCGTTTTTTTCCGGCGATGTAGCGCATATCTCAAAGGAAGAAATTCACATAGACAAACAGGCTTCCGATTTTGTGCGTGTCAAAGAAGACGATAGTCACCAGATAACCTTCAAACCGCATGCATACGTTCCCGTTATCAAAACTCAAACCACCGACCAGGCACAATATAAAAGAGAAATGGAAGTGGTTGAAAACTTTCTTGAAAACTGTTTGCTTGAGCGGATTTTAAACAGCGAGTTGCTGGGCGGCTGGCAACATTGGCAGATCGTTTATCAACTGGAGGTGTTCGGGCAGGAAGGCCCCCAAGCATGGACCGTAGATTTTGGCCGACCCGGAAAACCTCAACTCCACAAAGGCGAAATCGGCAAGATCAACCTCTACGAAGGCATCTCTTCATC
>DODH01000280.1:815-5548 GCA_003545625.1 Nitrospina sp. | reverse complement strand
TGTGGCAATTACCGGACTTTCAATAATATCTACCGCATCACCAATGGTGGATTAGAACTCCCCCCCGAAGACAAATCAAACTATGCCCTGGAACCCTTGATGGACCTTTTCCCATGGGACGCGGACATGGATCGCCGCAAATTCATGCGAGACGTCCATCGCTGGAAAGGCAAACCAGCATAACCAACCCCACGCCTAGTGGGAGGCAGATAGCGATAGCTTATCCTTCTTTGCTCGCCAGATAAAACTACGGCCCATTGGGTCCAGCGAGTTATGCTTATCACTTGCCCTCATGCCCCGAATGGGGTATCACGCTGGTCGGTATTGAGATTTTCCCATTTGGACCCTATATTGACGGTAGCGCATTTTTTAGGGAGGTCGGCTCATGAAATCTTTCGCGTTCCGCATCTTCATATTCTTCCTGTTTATTCCCTCCCCGGCTCAAAGCCAGGAGCATGGTATCCCCGCCAGCTTGGCGGCAGACTTCATCCACGCGGTGATCGAAGCCGGGCGGACCACTTACTCCAAGAAGGTGGTGGAACATTTAACCCGGCAAGACGCTATCGCCGCTTCTGAAAACTGGGAACAGGAAAACACCCTGCTTTTGCCGGCCCAGTTTCTTTCGATGTCTTCCAAAATCTCCAACTCGCGTAGGGTCGGCATGAAATACCGGCTGATGAGCCTCTGGCCCATCAACAAACACAACTCGCCCCGATCGCAAAATGAAAAGCTGGGACTGGAAGAAGTCGTAAAGAATCCGAACAAGCCTTTCACCTGGATCGTTCCGCGTGAAGGGCGCTGGTATTTTGAGGCGATTTATCCGGATATTGCCGTTTCGAAAACCTGCCCCAACTGCCACAACAACCACCCCAACAGCCCCAAAACCGATTTTGAAAAGGGGAGCGTGATGGGGGGAATCATCATCGACCTGCCTTTGGGTAGGCGGACTGAAAAAAATGTCGATGAAAAATTCCTGCTCGCTCCGGAGGTAGTGGCGGACTATGTACACTCGGTTCTGGATTCGGACCGTACGGTGTATGCCCAGCATGTTGTCAACCGCCTGGAGGAACAAGGGATTCTGCGGTCCAAGGAAAAATGGAACAATGAAAAGGCCCTCATGCTTCCGGCGCAGTTTTTATTGAATAGCGCCGAGGTGATTAAGACTAAAAAACTGGGGCTGGACTTCCGTTTGATCAGCCTTTATCCCATCAATCCGCTGAACCGGCCCGCCAACGAGTTTGAGCAGAACGGACTGGAAAGCGTAGAGGTGCACCCTATTCGGCCTTACACCCAGATTACCAAGGTGGGTCGGAAAAAATATTTCCAGGCTATTTATCCGGATATTGCGGTGACGCGCGGGTGCGTCAACTGCCACAATGGCCACCCCGCTAGCCCAAAAAAGAATTTTGAGTTGGATGGCGTGATGGGCGGGATTCTGGTGAGTTTTCGTATCAAATAAAACTCATCACCACTGAAAAGGTAACAGCAAGAATAAAACAGGGCCGGGTGTCTCAGTTCCAGATTGCCTGGAACTGTTCAAGAAAATCGGGTTCCATTTTGGTGGTGCCGAAGATGTTGACGGCTTGGTGCGATTTGAACCCGTGGAAGTCACGGCTACCGGTTACGATCAGGTCAAAGCTTTCAGCCAGGTTAATAAAATAAGGAACCGTGCCCATTCTTTCGTGATAAGGGTAATGGCATTCGAGGCCCAGAAGCCCCATCTCCTTCAACTCTTCCAGCAAAACCGGGGCGTTTTCGGGGTGCCTTCCCTTTTCGGGACAGATAAGGGAATAAGACCGCTCACCCGGATGAGCCATCACCGGCACACCCCCGCTTTCCCGCACCAAGGTAATGGCAGTTTGCGCGTCCAGGTTTTCCCGCTCGACATTATATTTAACCAAGTACCTCTCAAACGCCTGGCCCGTACTCGAAACAATGCCGAGCCTCACCATCTCACGCGCGAGATGCGGCCGGGCGAGAACCCCTTCGGCCGCTCTTTTCACATTCTCAAGTTTCAGGGTTCCCCGATACCTGTCCGGGATCACTCCGTCGATCCGCTCAATCAACTGGCACATACGTTTTTCCCGCGTGTCGGTCATTATTTTCACCCGATCTTTGAGCTCGGGATTGAGGGATTCATAATCCTTAAAATAGGCCAGCAGATGAATATTAAAATCATGGAATTTTACGGTGATTTCTATGCCGGGGAAAGCGGTAATTCCCGTTTCCCCCGCAGACTGAAGAAATTCCGGAATGCCCTCGAAAGTATCGTGGTCGGTCAGGGACAGAACAGAAACCTCATTTTTTTCCGCAAGCTCAATCAGTTCCGAAGGCGAAAATTCGCCATCGGAAAAGATGGAATGCATATGAATTTCAGATTTACGCATTGGCATAAAATAACCACTCCATTTTCTCTATATATTAACGGCTTTTCCAAGTATTTCATAACGAAATGCGATACCTTAATGCCTATGAAACAAATGCTATTGATTTTTATGATATTTATAGCGGGATGTCTTTCGTTGGACCCAGGCGCAACCTCAAGGGCAGAATCCCGGGCGCGGGAAATTCTCATTGTATACACCGGCAACCTACTGGCAGAACTGAAACCTTGCGGATGCTCCAAGGAAGAAGATCAGGGCGGCATTGAGCGGCGAATGCAATACCTCAAAGATACTCGCAAGAAACACCCTCACATTCTGCTTGTAGATACCGGTGACCATTTTAAAGAGCCCACACGTCAAGGAAAACTAAAAGCCGAAACGCTTCTTACCGCAACGGAACAAATGGAATATGATGCGGTCGCTCTGGGAGACCGGGACCTGGTTTATGGCTCTGAATTTTTAAAGACTCGGACGCAGATTCCATGGATTGCGGGAAACCTGATGATTGATCATTTTGAACCCGCCCGGTCACAGGTGAAAATATTTGCAAACGGATTAAAAGTGGGCATTCTGGCGGTGGTAGACCCTGGCTTGTTTCATGGCCATATCGGCCTGAGCATCGAAGACCCTAAACAGACCGCCTTGAACCTGATAACCCGTATGCGAGAAACGAAAAAACCGGACCTCATCGTCCTTCTCACCCATGCAAAACGGGAATCAGCACTGGATTACCTGAATATGGAGGGGGTGGACATTGTAATCAATGGACATATTGACACCGAATCGGATGCCGTTGATATGACACCGGTGCGGAAAGACGGGAGACTTTTCGTCCAGTCCTCCCCCCGGGGACAAAAAATGGGGGAATTGAGGGTGCAGATTGACCCGGATGGCAACAAATCTTTTAAACATAACCTGGTGAAACTGGATTCAAGTGTAAAATTTGACTCTGAAATGGTAAAGTTATATGAACAATATAATGAAAAAGTCGAAGCCATGTTCTTCGAGACCCTGGCTGGCAGACGGAACCGGAGCAAACAATCCATTTACGCCGGGGAGATCGTGTGTAAGACCTGCCATCCGGCAGAACACACCGTCTGGTCGGGATCGCATCATGGTCGGGCTTATAACACTTTAAGGAAAATCAACAAGGCGTTTGATCCGGAATGCCTGGTTTGCCATGTGGTCGGTTTTGACCTTCCGGGCGGCTTTATCAGCGAATTGGATACCCCGGGCCTGAAAAATGTTCAATGCGAGATATGTCACGGTCCCGGTCGGGACCACGCATCCGCTCCGCAAGCGGGGTTTGGGAGCCAAGCCACAGAGGCTTGCAAACAATGTCATGTAAAAAACCACAGTCCGCGTTTTAATTACGCGGAATATTGGCCGAGGATCAAACACTAATAAGTACCTGTTTTAAAAATACAAGGAGTGGTTCATGAAAAAGGTTTCCGCCGTTTTACTGGTTGTTTTTTTCCTGTTGCCGGGTTGGGTGCAGGCTGATGAAAAGATCCGCGGCAAATATGAAATAATCGGTGACATAAGCAAGCTCAAAAATGTTAAAACGATCAAGATGGTCGAGTTTTTCAACTATTCCTGTGGGCACTGCTATCGGTTTCTGGAAGCTTCCAAACGCCTGCACACCAGGTTCAAAGACAAGCTTCATCATAAAAAATTTCCCATTTACTGGGGCAACCAAACGGCTTACCCGGCAATGGCTTTTTATATCGCCGATGAACTGGGAGTGGAAGAAGAATTTACCCATGAATTGTTTGACACCAATTTCAAATTGAACATCAATATTTTTCAACCCAAAGTCATCAAGTTTCTGGCCAGCGATTTCAAGATAAGCAAGGAAATGACAGAGGGCATGCAGTCGGCTTCCATTAAAGCTAAGACCGACCGTTCCCTGGAATTGGCCAAGCAGTTCAAAGCCAATGAAACACCAACGATAATCATTAACGATATCCTGAAAGTGGCACCGAGCATGACCAATGGAAGCGTTGATGAGATGACAGACAACTTGGCAATAATTTTTGAAGACATTTTAAAGAAGAATGGCTAGTTTTTCAGTCTATCTGCATCCACAATATTGATCCTATTCTAAAAATCTAAAATGAAACGAAACTTCCGAAAATATTCGCTGTGCCTGGTAGTAGGGCTTTGGGCTCTCCTATGCCTGCCTCAGGTCAATACCCTGGGTCCAGCTAACTTCCAGGGAACGGCTAACGCGGGGTTTTTCAACAACGACCTGGAAACATTTGAAGAAGTCATTGATTTGGTTTCTGAAAAATATGTCTACCCTCCGGACCATAAAAAACTGTTTTCCGCCGCTATTGAAGGGATGAT
>DODH01000280.1:0-475 GCA_003545625.1 Nitrospina sp. | reverse complement strand
CTCGGTGGAATTGACACTTAGCAAAAATCCGGGCATCAATACCCTAAGGTATAGGAACAGGACCACTCAGTATAAACTGACTTACGACAGAAGCCACGACTGGGACGAACTTCAGAAAGTCTATTATTTTCTTCACGACCACTCCCGTAAAGCAATCACCAAGGAAAGCCTCGAAACCTCGGCGATTGAAGGAATCATGAATTCGCTTGATGCCTATTCCCAATACATGGATAAAGATTCCTTTGAAAAGTCCATGCGTGATACAGAAGGGAAATATGGTGGTTTGGGGATGGTCATCACCATGAAAGATAACCGGCTGTATGTGGTCAAAACCATGAATAATTCGCCGGCTGAAAGAGCAGGAATTCTTGCCGGGGATTCTTTCATGAGCGTGAATGGAAAAAATATCACTGCTCTACATATAGAGGAACTCGCTAACCTGCTTAGGGGATATCCCGAAACCAAAGTCACCCTC
>DODH01000116.1 GCA_003545625.1 Nitrospina sp. | reverse complement strand
TCCATGAAGTCTTTGCTTCCCGAATCCGTTCAACGCAGAAAAAAGATGGGATTCACCTTCCCCTTTGAGCTATGGATGCGGGGAGCCTTGCGCCCGGAAATAGAGCCTGTGTTATTATCCAAAACGGAACAGCTCGATGGCCTTGTATCGCAAAAGGCTGTGGAAGAGGTCTGGAACGATTTTCTTGCCCGAAAAATATCATGGTCGCGACCCTGGGCACTTTATGTTTTGAAGTCCTGGCTTAATAAAAACCTTTCTTAAAACGGAAAGCCTCCATGGCTAGTGGTATGGAAATCCCTTTTTATCAGGTAGATGTTTTTACCGACCACATTTTTGGAGGAAATCCTTTAGCCGTTTTTACTAATGGGCAAGATTTAAAGGAAGAGCATTTGCAAAAGGTGGCTCGTGAAATGAATTTATCCGAGACCACCTTTGTCTATCCCTCCACCAAAGATGAAGCTGATTTCGATGTGCGCATATTTACCCCTACCCAGGAAATTCCCTTTGCCGGCCACCCTACCCTTGGCACTGCATACGTTCTCAGAAAAAATGGATTCGTGGCAATAGATAAAAATCCGATTCGGTTAAATTTTAAAGCAGGAATAATTCCTGTGTCGGCGGAAGATGACAAAGATTTCATGTTGCACCCCCCTGCCAAAATACTACACGAACTGGACCGATCAGAGAAAATCGCCAAGGCGCTAGGGCTTTCCCTGAATCACTTGGACGATAGCTTGCCTATCCAGGTGGTTTCTACGGGGTTCCCCGCCCTTTTAGTACCAGTGATTTCATTAAATAAAATAGGTGAAATAGCAATTAATCTCCAGACTTTACATGAAGTTTTGGAGCCGCTGGGTATCGGCATGATTTACCCGTTTTGCCGTGAAACGGTAAGAGCTCAAAACACAGTTCATTCCCGCGCCTTTGCGCCAGAACTCGGTATTACAGAAGACCCTGCAACGGGAAGTGTCGCCGGAGCCATGGGTGCCTATTGGGCCAGCCGGGAAAATAATCAGGACATTGATATGGTCATTGAGCAAGGATACGAAATGGGGCGCCCCTCAATAATTAATGTGGAGGTCTCAAAACAGAGGGATAAGGTGCAAAAAATTCGTGTGGGCGGGCAAACCCAGCCAGTATTTACCGGTCGGATGAATCTTGCCCATTAGCCGTGGGAGGTGGTTGGCAATGGCTCGTTGGGCCAAGAGTGCTTTGCTAGCGGAGGTTCTCCACTATGCCCGCTTTTTTTCCTGATCCAGACTTTCTTCGGGGACATGCATACAATTTGAGCAAAGGTGGCCCTTTTCCCGACCGCACATCAGGCATGTCTCAATATCCTCAGATCCCCTGAACGCACCACTGCAATGGTAGCAACGGTCTGCGATTTCCGCCTTTTTCTTTATCCGGCGTTTCACCCGCCTTTTATTGACTAAAAGTTGTCTGTAGGTGCTATTCATTGAGTTTTGTTATCCAGGCTATAAGTATATAGGAAACCTATGCTCCAATCAGTATTAGGATGATAGCTTTGATAAAAAGTTTCGAAATTATTTTTCACTCTGGATAAAGTTAAAATTTCGCCAGAACTCCTTTATTTACCATGTCCATTCGTTCCCGGCCAAAAAGAATTTCGACCAGTTTGAGAGAAAATTCCATGGCGGTTCCAGGAGATTTACTGGTAATAATATGCCCATCCACAACCACCCTCTCCTCTTTATAAGTGATCATGTCATTTTGAACGGAAGGATGGCTGGTCACACAGCGGTTTTCCAAAATACCCGCGTCTTTTAAAACCAGCGGGGCAGCACAGATGGCGGCAATATGTTTATTAAGGCTGTCCATCCTTTTTAGCAATTGGATAACTCTGGCATCCTTTTGAAGGTTGTCGGTTCCGGGTTGCCCTCCTGGCAAAACAACCAGGTCAAACTCCTCTTGTAAAACATTTTCAAGCAAATCATCCGGTAAAATACTGATGCCTCTTGAGCCTTCCAAAGCCCCTTCCTGAGTTCCCGCAAGGGTTACTCGGGCGCCTGCCCGCCTCAGGATGTCAACAACGGTGATCGTTTCAATTTCCTCAAATCCCGGCGCCAGGGGAACCAAAACTGTTTTCATAAATGCTCTCCATAATAAAAAATACTAACAATTCTTTACAGGTATTTTATAACAAATTCTTTAATCGCCCTATTCTCGTCTTGTGCCTGATAGCAACCGGTGCTAAACTTTAATCTACTTAACCTATAAAAAAATCAATATTTTGGGTACATGTTGCCTTCTCAGGTAAAACAAGGGGTTCCGGCAGACCGGGCAAATCTAATCCAGGATATGTTCAACGCCGTCGCACCCCGATACGATTTTCTCAATGGGCTATTGAGCGCAGGGTGTGACAAGTACTGGCGAAAAATAGCTGTCGATGCACTGGAACCCGTAGCAAACCGCATTTTTCTGGATGTCGCAACAGGAACCGCTGATATTGCCTTGGAGTTGGCCCTACGAGACGCTTCCCCGTCGCGCATTATCGGTATTGATTTCAGCACGACCATGCTCCAACTGGGAAAAAATAAGGTGACTGCTAAAAACATGCAATCGTCTATTCAATTATTTCCGGGGACAGTAGAAAACCTGCCTCTTAAAGGTGATATTTTTGACGGCGCGATTTCC
>DODH01000108.1 GCA_003545625.1 Nitrospina sp. | reverse complement strand
GCCATCCACCCGGGCTTTCCAGCCATCGCTGTTTCTAAAAGCTTTCAATGCATCCTCTTTGGTAAATACCAGAATAATGGATTTGGTCTGAGCACCCAGCTGAAATCCTATCGAAGCCGCCATGGTACTGTAATATTCAACGGTCTTACCTCCGATCCGCAAAGCCCCTTCACCATATTCCCCGCCAATGCCAAACCCGGCTTTGATGACCTAGGGAAAAATCAGAACTCCCTTGGCTTTTTTTATAAAGCTTTCGGCTCCTGGAATTTCCTTATTAAACCGCTCCAGAGTGACCTCTACACTCACATCTATCTCCTTGGCGGTTGCAGAAAAGGCCATGCTGGTGGAACACAACAAAATCAACAAAATCAAAAGCCATTGAGTGAATGCAGAAATTATTGTTCGTCTAGTTTGTGAAAAATTTTTATGGTCCATTAAATTAAATACCCTTCAAATCGGAATCCCTGAAAAAAACTCCCATCAAACTTCACCTGAAAATTTTAACAGAATTGACAGTATTTTGGAAATCAAGCCAAGCTCGTAACCAAGAAACTATCTTAGATAATTAAATCTAAATATTTGAATAATATAACTTATTTAACAATACATAAAAAAAATTAAAATAAAATCTTTACAAATTAACAGATTCTGTTACTATAAATATAAAGAGCATGTCAAAGAACCCTGCCTTTATAGGAGGTGCCCTATGTTTTACGAAACAAAAGTTTTGGACGCTTATGGGAACCTGAAAAAGATTGTCTCTACCTAGGAGCTACACACTCGGCACTGGAGAATATTTCAACAGTTGGAGGAAAGAAAAGTCTTTCTCCCGAAGACAACATTCCCGAAAAAAGTAAGAGAAAAAAAGACGAAGGCTTATTGGCGACTCACTTAAAAAAAGCCAGCTAGTACGAGTTTATAGCAGAATTCCGGCAAAAATAAAAGCGGTGACACCGTCACTTTAAGTTAAGGATATCCCGGATAAAGAGGTTGCTGGCTTTCCGCACATGCGGTTTCTCTAGATGGGATTTCATGTCGGCGGGCAGGCGCAGGGTGAAGGTGGAACCGATCCCCAGTTCGCTTTCTCCCGTCAGGTTTCCCCCCATCGCCAGAACCAAACGGTGGGTGATGGCCAACATCAACGCATTGGCACCAAACCCGCTCGACGATAGGGTTTCATCAGCGGCATCGGCGGAACCTTTAAACAGGTTTTCCAGAACCTTCGGGCTGTGATACCCGCACCGGTGTCTTGCACGACGAAAGTCAGCCAATCCATTTCTCCCACCGTTTTCCGGCTCACTTTAAGCGCTGTCTTGCCGTTTTCAGCGTTCTCTAACAGATTGAACAAGACCCGTGCGACCCTCTCCCGGTCTCCATTCATTTCACCCAGTGACCCAGGAAGTTCAACAGTCAACGTATTTCCCGCTTCCGGTCTGAGCCTCTTTGTCACTTCCTCCACCAGATCAGTAATGGGAAATAACTGATGCGCAAGGTCAGAGCGACCGGATTCAATTTTGGACAGGTCAATAATTTCTTCGACCCATTTCATCAACTGACTGCTGGCATTGCGGATTTTTCCTACATCGGCGACCAAATCATCCAGGCCAGCATCTTCCAGCTCTTCCTGGACCATTTCGCTGTAACCGATGATGTGGTTGAGGGGAGTTCTCAGTTCATGGCTGAGGTTGGCGAGAAAGACGGATTTACTCAGGCTGGAAGTTTCGGCCCCGCGTTTATCGAGAGCCAACTGCTGGTTGGTTTTTTCCAGGTCTGCGGTGCGCACCGCCACCTGTTCTTTCAGGGATTTTTTATGCAGATCAATTTTTTCACCGCGCTTTTGTGTTTCTTCCAGCACAGTATTGATCAGCTCGATAAGTGGATCGTAAAGATCGTCCCCGAATTTATCGATCCGTTGCGAATAGTCTCGTTGCGCAATGATATTTTCAAGGGTTTCCCTAATTCGCTTTGTACTCAAAGGCCCTACCCCGTCAGTCACTTTTCCGCGAGCCAGCGTTCCGCTTCCAGGGATGCGGCGCAACCGGTGCCTGCAGCGGTGACGGCCTGCCTGTATTTATGATCATGAACATCCCCGGCGGCAAAGACTCCTTCAATATTGGTTTCCTGAGTTCCCGCTTTCACTTTAATGTAACCGGCATCGTCCAGATCCAGCTGTCCGTTGAAAATGGACGTATTGGGAGTATGACCGATGGCATAAAAAAGACCTGTGACTTCCATCTCTCGCACTTCCTGGGTCTTGACATTTTTCAGACGCGCCCCGGTCAAATAATCCTCGCCGATGGCATCTTCAAGAACGGTGTCCCAGATGATTTCCAGTTTTGGATTTTTGAGAGCCCTCTCCTGCATAATCTTGGAAGCACGAAGTTCATCGCGCCGATGCACCATATAAACCACCGAACCGAACTTGGTTAAATAGGTAGCTTCTTCCACCGCTGTATCTCCTCCGCCGATGACCATCAGCGGCTGGTTGCGGAACATAGGAAGCGCACCATCACACACAGCGCAGGCCGACATACCGTTGTTCCACATTTTTTCTTCATTGGGAACTCCCATTCGTTTTGCTATCGCCCCGGTGGAAATGATCACCGAATGCGCGAGCACTTCGCGGTTCTCGGATTTCAAAACAAAAGGCCGTTGGCT
>DODH01000101.1 GCA_003545625.1 Nitrospina sp. | reverse complement strand
CTTCTTTTTTCTTTAACTTTTTAGCCATATTTTTTTCAATTAGCTGTTCAAACTGCAAGGCGGTGGCTTCGCCTTTTTCAATTTCTGCATCTTCGATTCGTCCCTGTTTCATGTAGTAAACTGAGAGGTTGGTGCGGGCCATGATTTCCTTGGGATTAATTTCCGTCAGCCTTTTCATCAGGGAGATGGCCTCATCCAGTTTATCTTGCTTTGAAAGAAAAACTCCCAGGGCTTCATAAGCTTCTGCGTTTTTTGCATCCAGTTCAATGGATTCCCGAAGGATTGCGATGGGGCGGTCCAGATCATCCTGTTCCTTGTAAATTTGCAGAGCCTGGGTCAGGAGCCTTTTAGAATGGTCCTTGCGAGTCTGGGATTGGTAAAAAGGCAATAAGCAAGTTTTAACTTTGAAGGTCTTGTTCTCAATGGTCACTTCAAGGTCTATATCCGGACTTCTATGTTCTTTGTGTATATACGCAAGTGAAATGACTTTATTAAGGGTGACAGAATGCACCGAACTCTTAATCGTGCCTATTTTTTTCTTCTCAAGCCGGAGAATTCCATTAAAAGGTGGAAGGTCTAATCCCTCAACAGTCAGGCCCATCAAGGCAAAATTGGGGGCGCCGTAGGTCTTGATTCGGGCGATCACTTCCTGCCCGATATAGCAGCCCTTGTTATAGCTGACGGAGGTGTGCTCCAATCCGGTTTCAGGCAGGATATTTTTTTGATCCATGTCCTTGCCAAAAATGGGGATGCCTGCCTCAATCCGGAGAACTTCGCGGGCGTTTTCGCTCACTTTTACTGGGGGTGTGCTGATTTTCAGAAGTTTCTGTATCAGATTGTCTTCGAGTTCATTTTGAAAACAAAGAATGTGCCCTTCATCTCCTGTCAGGCTTTTCATAATGATGTCCAACCGGTTTCCGTCCAGGGTCAGTTGAGTGGTATCATTGGGTTTTTCGGGCAGGTTTTGGTTTTCGAAAACCTTTTCCAGAATCAAAGGACTTTTTGGACCCTGGAGCGCCAGCAGTCTGTAATCTAAAGCCGTGAACTCAACATCCTCTCGGAAGTGGTAGGTCTCCAGATGATTTAACAATAGCTCTTTTTGTGATGTTTCCACCAGGATCAAGGCTTCGTGTTCTTTCACCCGGTGAACGGAGAAGTTGGCGATCAGCCGGGCTTGCCGATCGGTGATGGCATTGTATTGCCCCTGTCCGAGCTGGATTTGCAATACATCGTTGGTGGTCTGGGTTTGTAGGAAAGAGAAGGTTTCTTTTCCTTTGGCCGAGATTATGCACCAGTCTTCGAGTGGAAAATAACCACAATGGTTGCGGACTTGATCGACTTCGGTTTGGAGTGTTTGTTCCATGAGCTAAAAAAAAAGCATCCGTTCAAAGGGATGCGTGGCGGAAACCATCCTGAAACAGGATGGGGCTAATTCATAATATTTTTTCAGGTGAACTTTATGCTTCAGGTGATGGAGAAGGATTCCCCGCATCCGCATGTTGAGGTTGCGTTAGGATTGACAAAAACAAATCCTTTTCCCTGCAAACCACCCTGAAAATCCAATTGCATGCCTTTTAAATAAATCATGCTTTTGGCATCCATGAATACATTGAATCCCTCGTGCGAGACAATTGTGTCGCCATCTTCCTGCGGAGTGAATTGCAGGTCGTAAGACAAACCGGAACACCCGCCGCCTTTAACTGCCAAGCGAAGTCCGATTTCAGGATTGTTTTCAGCCGTAACCAGTTTTATGACTTCTTCACTGGCTTTAGGGGTAATTTTAACAAAGTCTTTTGTAACTGCCATGAACGCCTCCGGAAATCTTTTCTTAAATTATTCTTTTTACTCCTATTAGATAGCACATAGGACCATAAAGATTCTTTAATTATACCTGATTGGTGCATTTTTCGTCAAATCTACTATCCGTAAAGAGCTCGATAGCGGCTAAAGTGAATATATTATTCAAAATCAATAAGATATGCTCATTTTTCGGTGGAAGATTTAAAACGAAAAGCGTTGAAAAAAGCTTGCAAAGCATAAATCTTTCTGGCAAAAATAGAATCCAACACTACACAGGTCTTTGTTGTTTCAACCCCCCTAATGGAGAGAGATATAAGGATGATCAGTATTCCGGATTTAATTGGTTTGGTTCAAACCGCAGTTCCTGACGCAGAAGTGAACGCTTTGGATAAAACGGGGATGAAGGATCATTTCATCATTCACGTAACCTCAAAAACTTTTGAAGGAGTGGGAATTATGGATCGGCATCGTATGGTCATGGAAGCTCTGGACCCGGCTATGAAGGATGGCCGGCTCCACGCGGCAGAAGTCAAAACAGCTACCCCTTGAACTGTCCCCATTCCCCTTCGATTTTTATAAATTTTTACAAATATTTTTATATTTAAAAGGAGTGCATAATGTCTGATGTTGAAGATAAAATTAAAGAAGAAATCGCGGAAAACAAAATCCTGATTTACGGGAAGGGCACTAAAGCGGCACCGCAATGTGGATTCACGGCGGAGACGGTCCAGTTTTTCAATAAATATGGTTATCCCTTTGAGGTTGTTAATTGCCTTGAAGATATGGAAAAACGCGAAGCATTGAGCAAGATGACCAATTGGCCTACACTTCCTAAAGTTTTCATTGACGGCAAGTTTTATGGAGATACGGATATCCTCGATGAAATG
>DODH01000053.1 GCA_003545625.1 Nitrospina sp. | reverse complement strand
ATTTTGAAGCTTTTTTTCCATGAGAACATCGACATTCCACCCGGTAAAGTCACCTGCGGTAGTTGATGTACCAGCACCATCTGCCTCATGCTGATAGACAAAGGCCACGGCCAATACATCCTTCGCCCCATAATAGGAGCTGGTGGTGTAATACCCAGGTTCCGGATCCCAAAAGTTGTAGGTAACCCGCGCAGCATGGAGAAGGTTGTCGGCCTGATCGGGATTTGTGTCTCCATTGGTGGTGTTTGTCCGGCCCTCAAACAATCCATAAGACCACTTGAACTTGCCGCCAGCATATTCTTTCATGATTGCCACACCGTTATCCCGTCCTGCAAAAATAGCAGGATAAGCTTGGACGATCGGAAAATCATAATTATTTAGATAAAAAGGGCCGTCCAAATTTGACCTGTCACTTGGGGGAAGGAACCTTCCAGCCCATAGATCAAATCCTTTAAAAGAAAACTTGGCAACCGCATCCAGAACACGGATTCGGTGGTCGGTATCCAAACTGTCGTTACCAGTCGAACGCTCAGTATTAAATTCAAGTGTCACATTTTCATGTACCTTTGCCGCGGTATAAAGCCTAATATTGTCAAAACTAACGCCAGAAGAGGGGTCAGTCCCATTAGGAGCCCCATCTTCTGTAACGACAAAAGAACTTCTAAAACCCAGACCGATACTGAACCACCGGGTGTCATCAACTTTAATCTTTGCGCCTGCAATTGCAAGAGTGGGAAGCCCTACACACAATAATAACAAAGCAGAAGCAATTGAAAGACCGCGTTTGTAACCTGATAACATCCGACACCTCCTATTATTCCATCTATTTAAAATTAAGCGGATTATGATGGCTTCGCACAGCGATGGTCCACTAGAATAACCATTACCATATTATCGCCTTCAAAAACAAACTTTTATTTCAAAATTATCAAAATCAGTAGTTTTTATTGTTCTGGTCACCTGACCTTTACCAACACTTCCCTTATGAAAATCTATGGTTAACCTACCGGTAAACAGGCTTTGTGATAACTTCTTCATAAGTTTGATCAGTTCACCCAAGCTAGGCCCTCCCCCAAACCAACCATCCGTGTCAATTTAACAATCGGGCTTTATCCAGCAAGACCCGTGCCTTTTGATAAATTCCGAACAAGGTGTCAATTGGCCCTGCTCTGTGTAGTTAATGCTTAATTGAAGCGTTGATTCTCAGATCAATAATGCCCCATATTTCAGCATAAAATTTTTATAATGCTTAATTTTTAGGCTTGAGGAGAGGGTAATGCAGAAAAGTTGCGCTTATATCTTGCAATGCAAATTGTCTTCAAATGGTTTCACAAGCTGTATGAAGGAGGAAGGTTTCAAAGTTTAAAATTTTGCTTTTGTTCTGCACGTAAATCAGAAAAGATAATCCATTTAAAGCAACTCATCGAAAAGTTTATTTTGTTGGGTTTTATACTCTTCATCGTCTAGGAGTTTTTTTTCATGAAGATATTTCAGATGCTCTAGCTTTTTCTCCAATTCCGGGTTGAATTTTTTGTTTGAAGAATCTTTTTCAAAGCTTTCAGAGGACTCACCGTTTTCCACACTCTTTTGTTCTGAAACAGGAATTTGTAGGTTTGCGACGATCCAGTTTTTCCGTATGCGCTTGCCTTTTTCAGCGCCCGATTTGAAATAAAGCTGGCCTTCCTGGGGTATCATTTTCCAAGCAAAAACATTCCACTCGCGGACATCATTTCTTTGAAAAAAAGTCTCCCCGCGAATTGAATCGAAACGCCAGTTCAAATATTTTTTGAAAGAAAAAATATCGCCAGATGTAATTCCGCCTTTGCTCTTTAATTCAATATGAATAATTTTATCCGGATTTACGCCTGCAAACGCTTTCATAAGCACCGGAGCCAATTTTTTAATTTCAGGTTTGGAAAAGACCGGCTCTTCCTTGTTCCCCAAAAATGTTCCCTTGTACCTGAGCGAAACCAGATGGTTAATAATTTCTCGATGTGAAATTTTTATAGGGTGATTTAATTTGAATTTCTCGACATTAAAATTTCCATGCAGTTTCGATTTATAGCTGAGACGGACCTTAATATCATTTTTTCCTAAATCTGCACCTTCCGCGACCCCAAAAACAAAAGGAACAAAAAAAAGCAATAACATCATTACTTTTAAATATCGGCGAATTAAATCCATATTTTTGACAATGCTTTTAAGGGATTGGAATGAGGTTCACAATAATCCCTGATTAATAATAAACCTTTCTATCTGATCCGTTCCAATGCCATCTTTTAAATTAGTAAAGGTAAAAGGTTTTTCACCGCGCATCTTTTTAGCATCACGCTCCATTATTTCCAAGGAAGCACCCACATGAGGAGCAAGGTCAATTTTGTTGATAACCAGTAAATCGGACTTGGTTATACCTGGACCTCCTTTACGGGGAATTTTATCCCCGGCGGCCACATCGATCACATAAATAGTCAAGTCCGAGAGTTCGGGGCTAAACGTAGCAGCAAGATTATCACCTCCACTTTCCACAAAGATCATATCCAAGCTTGGATATTTATGGCACAGATCATCGATTGCGGACAAATTTATGGAGGCATCTTCACGAATAGCGGTATGCGGACACCCTCCTGTTTCCACGCCCATGATTCGTCCTGCTTCCAAAGCTTCATTTCGGATCAAGAACTGGGCATCCTCTTTGGTATAAATATCGTTAGTCACAACGGCAATTTGATACTTACCTCTCATTTGTTTGCATAAGACGTTGACCAAAGCCGTTTTTCCAGAACCTACCGGCCCGCCAATTCCCACACGCAATACCTGTTTATTTGTCATATTCATTTTTCCGGATTTTCAAGATCGAAATAACCGGGTGTATTGGGTTTCATGAAGGGCACTGGCTATACCCTGGCCGGGAGCGGTATAACCGATGTCTTCATCTTTCAAGGCTAAACCTTTTGAAACCAGTGCAGGGATAATTTCTATAGCTGAAGACAATATTTTCTGGCCGCTGGTTTGTCCTATAGGAACCAGCTTGATTGCCGCAAGCACTTGATTTTCTGCCCACATCCATAAATATCCCCAGGAAGCATCATTAACCGGTATTTTCCAATGCGCTGTTCCTAAAGAAAACAGGGTTAAAAAACATGCTCTGGAGTTTTTGCTCCACTCAACCGCCTCTGAAATGCCTAAATCTCCCAACAAACGCGACAAAGCTTGAGCCATCTGTTGCTCTTCTGCCTGAAGCTCTCTTGAATCACGACTGGCAAATAAATAATCATTCCAATAGAGAACATTTTTATTGTCATTGATCGACCATGCTTTGTGCAAGCGGGATAGCACCGGCACATCCAGGTTTGCCAAAGCATTCACCAGGATTCCCTGAACCCACATTGAAGTTGTGTTTTCATCTTTTATCCAATCGGACGAAACCGCAAATTCCAAACCTTGTGAATAAGCGTAAGCTCCAACAGGGAGCATAGGGCTGCACAATTGCATCAAGCGTAACGTTTCTCTGGGCCGATCAGAGTTCATTTGTTACCTATGCTTCGCCAGGATGAGAATGCGAATGACTGGAGTGCCCGCCATAGGCTCCTCCTTCTGGTTCAAAGGGGGACAATTCGTGTTTCACAGCAAGTCCCAGAGATTGAACCATTTCTTCCAATACATGGTCTCTTTGAAAGCGCAAACAGTTTTCCTCTATTTGAAGTGGAACGTGCCGGTTTCCCAGGTGGTAACAGGCTCGAGCCAAAAGAAAAGAGTCCTTTGTAGAAATAACAGCAACCTCTTCATTGGCAGCACGAACCTCGACAATCAAACCATTTTCCGCCCGCAATAAATCACCATGGCGCAAAATGCTTCCACGTTCCAACATCAAAGCTGCCTCCTGCTTATCATTCAAAGAAACCCGCAAACGACTCTTTTGCCTTTTTTCAAATGGCAAGGTCAGGCTTACAGAGGGTGTGGCAGGGATTCCCAGTTTTTCTGTGATTTTCAACATTTAATTGGATTTCCACTAAAAAAGAAAATAACGTTGCGCCAGAGGCAATTCTATAGCTGGCTCACAAGTTAAGAGTTCACCATCAGCACGTACCTCATAAGTTTGCGAATCTACTTCTATTTTTGGAAGATAGTTATTATGAATAAGGTCATTTTTGGTAATCCTGCGGGTATTGCGGACTGAAACCAGCCGTTTATTCAATCGAAGTTTTTCGCCCATGCCATCTTCATAAGCCGCTTTGGATACAAAACTCACGCTGGTTTCACTCCGCGCTCCTCCAAGTGCTCCAAACATCAGACGATAGTGCACGGGTTGTGGCGTTGGAATCGAAGCATTCGGATCTCCCATGGCAGCCGCCACAATCATCCCGCCTTTAATAATCAGAGCCGGTTTGGCCCCAAAAAATGCTGGTTTCCACAAAACAATATCCGCCAGCTTGCCCACTTCGATGGAGCCTACCTCGTGGCTAATTCCATGGGTAATGGCTGGGTTGATCGTGTACTTGGCTATATAACGCTTGACGCGAAAATTATCGTTGTCGAAAGTGTCCGGACTTAACGGTCCTCGTTGCACTTTCATTTTATGAGCGGTTTGCCAAGTTCGGCAGATCACTTCTCCAATTCGTCCCATAGCCTGAGAGTCAGAAGCGATCATACTAAAGGCTCCCAAATCGTGAAGAATATCTTCGGCAGCAATGGTCTCACGCCTTATACGCGATTCAGCGAACGCGACGTCTTCAGGAATTTTTGGGTCCAGATGGTGACATACCATAAGCATGTCCAAATGTTCATCAATAGTATTAACCGTATAAGGGCGAGTAGGGTTTGTGGATGAAGGCAATACATTTGCCACGCCGCAGGCTTTAATGATATCCGGAGCATGTCCACCACCGGCTCCTTCGGTATGATAAGTATGAATCGCCCGGTCCTTAAACGCTGCTAAAGTATTTTCAACAAATCCGGATTCATTCAAAGTGTCGGTATGAATGGCAACTTGCACATCAAAATTATCTGCAACCGTCAAACAATTATCGATCGATGCGGGGGTCGTCCCCCAGTCTTCGTGTAACTTCAAACCCATAGCACCTGCAAGGACTTGCTCTTCAAGAGGGGCAGGTAGACTGGCATTACCCTTACCCATAAATCCGAAATTCATTGGCAATTCTTCTACCGCCTGATACATGCGCTGAATATTCCAAGGCCCCGGTGTGCAGGTTGTCGCATTGGTACCCGCAGCCGGTCCAGTTCCACCACCCAGCATGGTTGTAACTCCAGACATGAGTGCTTCATCCACCTGTTGTGGGCAAATGAAATGGATATGAGCATCTAGGGCACCAGCAGTGGTTATGAATCCTTCTCCTGCAATGGCTTCTGTTCCAGGGCCGATAATGATGTCAACATCAGATTGTATGTCAGGGTTCCCGGCTTTTCCAATTCCGACAATCCGACCGGATTTAATTCCAATGTCAGCCTTGACGATGCCCCAATGATCGAGTATCAAAGCATTTGTAATTACAACATCCACCGATTCTTTAGAAGTTCTCTGGCTCTGTCCCATCCCATCCCGAATAACCTTGCCGCCTCCAAACTTGACTTCCTCTCCATAAGAAGTTTTATCCTGTTCCACTTCAATCCACAGCTCTGTATCCCCTAGGCGTACGCGATCTCCCGTAGTAGGTCCATACATATCTGCATAAGCTCGTCTACTAATCTCACTCATTGTTCACTCTCCAACTGTCCCATGATTTTTCCATTGAATCCATAAACCTTCCTGGAACCGGAATAGGCAACTAATTCAACTTCTCGTTTTTGTCCTGGTTCAAATCTTATAGCCGTGCCCGCAGGTATATTGAGGCGGAAGCCTTTTGTGTTTTTGCGATCAAATTGCAACGCGTCATTCGTTTCAAAAAAATGATAATGCGATCCTACTTGAATCGGTCTGTCACCAGAATTAGCAACCATGATATGAATCGTTTTGCCATTTTTATTGAGGGTAATGTTTCCTTCTTTTACTTTTAATTCACCGGGAATCATTTGCATTCTCCATTTACGGAATCGGGTTGTGAACAGTGACCAACTTGGTGCCATCGGGGAAAGTGGCTTCCACCTGCACTTCAGGTATCATTTCCGGAATCCCTTCCATGACATCTTCACGTTTAAGCAGGGTAGTTCCATAGCTCATTAAATCAGCAACACTTCTTCCATCTCGCGCGGCTTCCAAGATGGCTGCTGAAATAAAGGCAACGGCTTCAGGATAATTAAGTTTCACCCCACGAGCCAACCTTCTTTCCGCCAATAACCCTGCCGTAAAAATCATCAACTTGTCTTTTTCCCTGGGGGTAAGCTCCATCTTTTTCCTCTCTTTACATAGATAACAAAATGCTCATATTCAAAATATAATTTTACGTAATATCAAGTTTTCCAAATGCGTGGTTCTACTGCTTCATAACCGATCACTTCCTGCCGTAATATTTTCCAAGCACTAATAAAACAATTTCTAGCTCTCTCCACACTATTCCCCAAAAAATAACAGAGGATAGCACCATCCATCTGAGTTACAGAAAATAATTCTTGATCAATTGAAATATTTGCTATCTTTCTCAAAGAATCCACCAATTCTGTATTATCAGTCACGCAAACCAAACTCCCAATCACCGGAAATCCGAGGAAACCCCATTTTGCATTGAGAGTGGGATCCCCTCCTTTTAACTTTAGACGCTCAATTCGCAAAGGTTTGCCATCCCGCCAAACTTCAAACCTTTGATCTAACTCACCCTGACTAAAATTTTCGTCCGAAGCCGGTCGTCCCAGACAAGAAATTTCCCATCCTACAAAATGACTATCGTGAGCAAGTTCAACTTTGGTTTTAATCTGTGCCTTAGCACCGGAGAACAAAATACTTTCTGATGGAAACCATTCCAAAATCCCCTTGGATGCGACTTTAATTATCTGTTCCTGTCTGGCCACTGGCCC
>DODH01000122.1 GCA_003545625.1 Nitrospina sp. | reverse complement strand
TGGGGAGTGTGAAATGGATTGCCAACATCCAAATAAACAAGAAACGACGAAAACAGAATTTGTTCATAATCAACCTAAACTCGAAATTTGACTTTCGAATTTTACCGTAATTTCCCAGTTAAACCCATGCTCGATATAATAGTATCGGAATAAATTTTTTGAAATGGGAATTTGGACTAAAACCAAATAGAAAAACCCATCCCTTAAAAACAACCCATAGCTTGCAAGCTTGACCTTGATCTTGCACAGTAAAAGTGGACACAAAGAAAGTGATGAATATAATCATTTTTGGAGGTGTTCTGGGAAAGCTGGTTCTAGCAGACAAGCCCTGCTAGCTGATAGGTTTATTCCTCACTTCGCACGAACTATTGAAAAACACAGGTTTAACAGAAAATAGATAAACAAAGTTTTTTTAATCCGCAATTAAAATAAGAAATAACGCATAATATAGCCTTCACTCGAATATTTGAAAGAACTTATAAAAGTGAATGGACTCTCACCACACGCTATTTGGTTCATCGCTGGGGCAGCCCTGATAGCTATTGAAATTTTCCTGGTTCCCGGAACAGGAACTATTTTTGCCGGGTTGGGAGCTATAACCGTTGGAGCCGTTTTGATTGCTGGTTGGATCGAAGGGGTGAATGGTCAATTTATCCTGTTCTTTTTATTTACGGCGATCTGGGCCGCAGTATTGTGGAAGCCCTTAAAAAAGATGATGAACAGTGGCGGCTCGGGATATAGCGATATGGTTGGTGATACAGCTGTCGTGTATGGTGAACCTCTCGAAAAAGGAAAAAGAGGACAGGTAAAGTGGTCAGGAACCATCATGAATTGCGAAATTGCGCCCCAGGAAAACATAGAAAAGATTTTACCCGGCACGGATGTTACCATTGCTGAGGTATCCAAAGGAATCCTGCTGGTTAAACGAATCCCGTAATCCAAGGGTTTTTAAAAACGAGTGACTCATATTGGAGAACTTCAATGGAGTTTACGATGGAACTTACGATAGCTTTCCTGGCTTTTTTGGCCGTTGTAAAAGGCGTAAAGTTTGTGCCTCAACAACAAGTCTGGATCGTTGAGAGAATGGGCCGATATCGCGCAAGTATGCAGGCAGGCCTGAATTTTCTAATCCCCTTTATCGATAATATCTCTTACCGTCACTCCTTGAAAGAAGAAGCTGTAGACATCCCCAGCCAGACGGCTATCACCAAAGACAACGTCACCTTAATCATAGACGGGATCCTTTACCTGAAAATAACCGATCCTAAACAAGCCTCGTATGGAGTCGGTGATGCCCGATATGCCATCACTCAAATGGCACAAACTACCATGCGGTCTGAATTGGGGAAAATGACTTTAGATAGAACTTTTCTGGAAAGAGACAACTTAAATGTCAGTATCGTTCAAAGCATCAATGAAGCCTCTGTTGTTTGGGGTATTCAATGTTTACGCTATGAAATTAAAGATATCACTCCTCCCGATAATGTGCGACAAGCCATGGAGCTGCAGGTAGCCGCAGAAAGAAAAAAAAGAGCGGAAGTTCTGGACTCTGAGGGAAAACGCCAATCCCAAATAAATATCGCCGAAGGCATCAAACAGGAAGTGGTGTTAAAATCCGAAGCTGCCATGACAGACCAGATAAATCGGGCTAAGGGTGAAGCGGAAGCCATCCTGCAAGTTGCAAAAGCCACCGCAGAGGGCATTGAAATGGTTGCCGCTTCCATTGATAAATCCGGAGGCGAAAAAGCCGTGGCATTAAGACTTGCGGAACAATATATCGAGGCTTTTTCCAAACTGGCTAAGGAAAATAACACCTTGATCCTGCCAGCTAAAACAGATGATGCGGGTTCCATGGTTGCGCAAGCTTTATCAATATTTAATTCGATTCAAGGTCAAATGAAGGCCGACAAAAAAGATATTTCTTAAATGACGGTTTAAATTTAACAGACATTCGACACCAGGTTGGTAACAAAACGAAAATTGATGATATATTTTCGCCGCAGTGAAAGACCTCCAAAAGATTGCGCGTCTTGCGGGAAGCAAAACCGTTCAATCCGAACACATCGCCGAAGCCATCCGTTACCGCTCACTGGACCACGAAAGCTGGTTCTAACCGGCGAGCCACCGAAGGGTGTGATATTCATCCTCAGCCTTCCTGAGCTGGTGATATCCCTGACGTTGCCTTCATGTCCTGAAAAGGTAGAAGGGGTACAATGAGCAATGGCTTTATTTGGAAATCCAGTAGCTTTGGCGGCTCGTGTAGCCATTGTCGCATTGTCTCTCTTGTTAAGGAATTTCTCAATTTTTGGGAATTTTAGTTTCCCAATTAGGCCCGAAGGAAGAACAATTTTTAATGCAAGAGGGTAATTTGGGTTAAAATTTGTCTAGCCTATCTGGTTAGATATGGCTTCAGAAATCTCCTGACTATTCCGAATAGAAGGATATGTAAAGACCTTTCTAAAATATCAAAATCATATGAATAGAGTCACAACGCCAAAATTTATCCAGGAAGAACAACGTCATTTTATTCCCAATGATGTAGGCCCCTGGTTTGCCACAAAACTTCAAATAGCTAAGCCCTTCGCAGATTTTACCGCCCGATATTTTCTGGACTCAAGGATTCGTAAAAATATCACTCACCTTAAAAATGAACAACCTGATCTGATATTGGGCGAGACGCATTGCCATTCCACTTTTTCAGATGGGTCGCACCGCGTGCAAAGCATACTGAAAAGAGCTGCCTTTCTGGGGCTGGACTTTGTTGTCATTACCGATCATTTAATTCCGGGAAAATTCTTAATTGACTCTATCGTCACCTGTGTAAAGGAGCAGGCTCAATGTATTAATGAATGGGACGAAACCATAAAACCGGTCAAGGTCTATCCTGCTTTTGAAATAAGTACTATGGATGGGCATCTGATTCTCATTCTGGACCCGGAATACTTTTCCCTGGAAAAAGTCTCAGACATTTCACTTCAGTTTTCCGATTTTAATTATCGGTTCGTCTCTATGCTTGATGTGATTCCCAGAATTGAACCATTTGGAGGAATATCAATCATCCCACATCCAGAAAAAAAGAGGGCACACCCTTTTGGTGCGCCCATTAAGTGGGTAAAAGAAAACCTTATTGGTCTGGTCGATGGGATAGAAGATATATCATCGGGACATGGATATCAGGAATCCTATTCACAGGAACTTGGCTTGGCCTCCATTGGCTCATCGGACGACCATTTCAACTTGCTCATGGGTACAGCCGTCACTGCTTACGATGGAAACTTTCACAGCAATCTGATTTCTGCAGTAAAATCCAGACAAACGAAAGCGATTTCTGTTGAAAACTCCCTGCAACGTCTCCTCACAATAGCCCGCCGAGTGATTTAACATTGCAGTAAAAAAAAGCTTAAGAGTTAAACCCACCCATTTAGTGAAATTGCTCCCAAAAAGGGAATGTAAAATGGGTTCTTTTGCCCTTTCAGGGCAAATTCTTCAAAATCGTTTCCTTAAAAAATTC
>DODH01000255.1 GCA_003545625.1 Nitrospina sp. | reverse complement strand
TATATCCTTAATTCATAGGCTGAACCAGGGTGATAAAAGGCTTGGTTTTAGCTCGTCCTTATATATTAAGGGCATCGCAGGTGTCAAAATTCCGAAACCCAATTTGCCCCTAAAGCTAGGCTTCCTGAGGGTAAAGTTATGTTGACTGAGATGTAATGTTTTTTGACAGCCTAACAAAGGGGGGAAAAGCATGACAAGATTTTGATACCCTTTTTCCGCCCCTGTTTTAGCTGTTCTCCCAGAAACACTCTCCAATTTAAAAATTGTGGAAAAACTTAAAAGACTTCCTCTAATGTCAATAGTTTTTCGACAAGGAGCGGGCAGGTTTTATAAATTGCTGAAAATTAAATAGGTAGCGTGCTTTTTTGTTGTAAGTAATTTTTTCTCTCATCAAGCCAAAATATCGGATTTCTGAAGTGAAGAAAGTTTTCCACAATTAATTCACAATTGGGGTCCCTAAGAGAACTTGATTTTTTAAGCTTTAGTTTGGATCGTGAGCGAATTTTATTATTTCGCGAACGCGTCAAAATCTATTGGAGGTCGTACCCATGGGATTGTAGAAAAACTACCATATCCGGAGCAAGTGGGGCGCAAAATGATAAGTTTGAACCCGTGATCGGATGCTTCAGTTCCAGCTTGTGGGCGTGCAAAGCTTGTCTTTCCATTTTGAGTTGGGTAGATTTCCCGCCATAGAGCTTGTCTCCGATTACGGGGTGGTGGATCGAAGCCAAATGTACCCGAATTTGATGGGTTCTTCCTGTTTTGGGCCAGAGTCGAAGGTAAGACCAACCCTCAGAACGGTGTACGACCTCGTATTCTGTTTGGGCTTCCCGTCCATTTAGGGCTCTTGTATCCATTTTTTTGCGATGAACTTTGTGGCGGCCGATGGAGGTATGGATCGAACCCTTATCTTTTTTTACGTGGCCTTTCACTATTGCCAGGTATTCTTTGCGGATTTCGCGTTTTTTGAATTGCCTGGCCAGGTTTTTGTGGGCAGATTCGGTTTTGGCCGCTATCACCAGTCCTGAGGTGTCCTTATCCAACCGGTGGACAATGCCGGGACGCTCGACTCCGCCGATTCCTGAAAGGTCATTGCAATGATGCAGTAATGCGTTGACCAGGGTTCCCGCAGAATGCCCCGGTGCCGGGTGAACCACCATGCCCACTGGTTTGTTCAGCACGATGAAATATTCGTCTTCAAAAATAATATCTAGTGGAATGTCTTCCGGGGCGGTGTCGAGAGCTACCGGGGCGGGTACCTGAACCGTGATCCGGTCTCCTGCCCGGACTTTATAACCAGTGCGCTGTTTCACACCGTTGACTGTTACCCGTCCCTCAACAATCAGTTTTTTCAAACGGGATCGGCTGATCTCAGTCTGTTGAACAGATAGAAAAACATCAAGCCGCTCCCGGCTCGAATCTGCATCGACTTTAAATTCGTATTCCACTAGGCGTGGGGCCAATGTGCCATCGCTTTATTTTGTGAGCAAAGGGTTCTCTCGGCTCAATCAAGCCGAGCTAACCGGTTATCCACCCTTTACCGTTATTGCCAGTTGCCATCGGCCGTTGGCCGATTATTTTTCAAGGAGGCGGGGCATCAGTTCGACCAGGTTGCACGGTTTGTGGGTGCTGTCCAACTGGTGGATGAGGATCTGGTCCCATCCATCTTTACAGGCCCCGGTGGAACCCGGTAAAGCGAAAAGGAAAGTGCCGTTGGCAACCCCTGCCGTGCAGCGCGATTGCAGGCTGGATGTGCGGATGCTTTCATAACTCAACATGCGAAACAGTTCGCCAAATCCGGGAATCGCTTTTTCATACAATTCCTCAAAAGCCTCCGGAGTTATGTCACGTCCTGTTACACCCGTTCCTCCCGTTGCGATCACCACATCGACATCGGGACTGGCGATCCATTTTTTCAATTGTTCCTGAAGCAGATCTATTTCGTCTTTAATAATTTTCTTCTCAACCAGATGATGCCCAGCCGCCTGAACCCTGTCAACCAGTACCTGTCCAGATTTATCGTCTGCTTCCGTCCTTGTATCGGAAACGGTTAAAATGGCAATATTCACACATTTTTTTTCGCTCATGATGTTTTCCAGAACTCCTGTTAACAAAATAAAAATTATGCGCGAAATCCTTTGGGATTTTGCAAAAAACCAAACTGATTTTGAGTGGATTTTAAAAGGAATTTGAAGTTTAATGGCTCCTTTCAACCAGTATAACATAAGGCGAAATGAAAATGCCGACAGCCATTGTGACAGGAGGGGCGATCCGCATTGGACGGGCGATGGCCCTGCATCTGGCCGGTAAAGGATATGATATTGCCCTGCTTTATCATAGTTCGGGAGTGGCCAGCGAGGAAACCATTGAGAATATCCGGGCGCAAGGAGTCCAATGCCGGGACTACGCAGGCGATTTAAGAAAACTGGATGAAGCCGAATCGGTCATCGGCAAAGTCCTGCAGGATTTCAAAAATGTGGAACTGTTGATCAATTCCGCCGCCAACTTTATTCAGGAAAATATAGAGCAAACGCAGTTGGAAACTCTGGTCGATACTCTCAACCTCAACCTCATGGCTCCCTATTTGCTGATGCGCGAATACAAACGCAAGGTCAACAAAGGTTTGATCGTCAATATTCTTGATGAACGGGTGGAAAAAATTGTTCCCACCTTCGCGGTTTATTCTGTCAGCAAAGTGGCACTGAAACATTTAACAGAATTGGCGGCGGTGGAGTGGGGGGAATCTGTCCGGGTCAATGGCATCGCGCCAGGGCTCATCCTCCCTCCCCAGGGTGCCCCACCCGATTATATGGAAAAGGAAAATGTGCCGACCCACGCTCACGGAACCCTGGACGACCTGCTCAAAGCCCTGGACTACCTCATAGAAAATAAACTCGTTAACGGAGAAACTCTGTTTGTCACCCGCTAGGCCCCGGCGAGCCGCCGGAGGGCGTGATATTTTTCATCAGCCCTCATGCCTCGTAGGGGTAAATTGGCAATGGCTTTTTGCTGCTTGCAACGATACTCTTGGCCTGACTAGCCTTTGCTAATTTCCACTGGGCGTGGCCTGGCAGTTGCTCCTACGGCTAGTAGTTGGTATGCTTTATTCCCTATTTTATTTTTGTAAGGAGAAACAAATGAACAAGACGCTTTTCACCATTCCATTGGTCCTGATGGGAATGTTATTGGTATTGTCTGGCACTGCTATTGCCCACGAGGGCGAAGAGCACGATAAGGGAATGTATGAAGAAGGTAGCGGTGGTTCAGCGATGGAAATGGATCGCGGATCCCGCGCGATGGCTCATGAATATAAAGGAGAGCATGGCGATGGAATGGAACATTCCAAAGAATATTATGAAAAGAAGTACGGCAAATATGAGCATGAAAAACAAGGGATGAAGGAAGAAGGAAGCAGTATGAAAAAAGAAGTCATGAAAATGAAAGAAAGGGAACATCAACGCAAAGAAGAAGGTAGCCGCATGTAGCCACTCGGCGTGGGGCCAGCACTGCATTGCCGGTGGAGCGGACTGAATACTCAAGCGCAAAACTTTAATGTCTTCCCCCTGCGTTATATTTTTCATTAGCTTTTACCCGTACCGGGCATGAAATTTATGGTAGCGGATACCACGCATGCCCCGAAGCGGGTACATCGGTGGCTAAAGGATTTTAGCGTATTCAATCGGGTCTTCCAATCCGGCTTCTTGAAACCCTTTCAGGCGCAGTTGGCAACTGTCGCACACGCCACAAGACTCCCCTTTCTCTCCCGGATCGTAACAACTATGGGTCATGGCAAAATCCACTCCCAGTTCCAAACCTTTTTGAATGATCTCCACCTTGCTCAGTTTGAGCAATGGGGTGTGGATTTTCATCCGGTTTTTTCCTTCCACTCCGGCTTTGGTGGCGAGGTTGGCGAGAGTTTCAAACGCGGTGATGAACTCGGGTCGGCAATCGGGGTAACCGCTATAATCAACGGCATTGACCCCGATAAAAATATCGCTGGCTTCTTTCACTTCCGCGTAAGCCAGGCAGAATGAAAGGAAGATGGTGTTACGGGCGGGAACATAGGTGACGGGGATTTCTGCGGTCATTTCTTCCTGATCGCGGCCGGTTGGAACGTCTATGGAATCGGTTAACGCTGAACCGCCGAACTGGCGAAGATCAATTTTGACAATTTGATGATCGACCACAGCAAAATGCCTGGCGATGTCCCGGGCTCGGTCGAGTTCCACCCGGTGGCGCTGGCCGTAGTCGAAGGTGAGGGCGAAGAGGTCAAACCCCTGCCTTTTTGCTATCGCTAGGGTGGTGGTGGAGTCGAGTCCCCCGCTCAATAAAACCACTGCTTTCATAGGGATTTACCTGATTATCGGCAGTTAAATGGAGTTCTATTTGCTGCGATCTTATCGCCTTGCGCATTCCGGGTTGTTATTATATACTATTCCGCTTAAAATAAACCTGATAGTCCCCTTAAAATTAAAGGGTTTAGCCCCACTTTAGATGTTTGATAATTTATCCGATCGTCTTGAAGCGATCTACAAAAAATTAAAGGGACGCGGTGTTCTCAAGGAAGCCGATGTCGATGCGGCTCTGCGTGAAATTCGAGTTGCGTTAATCGAAGCGGATGTCAGCCTGCCGGTAATCAAAGATTTTATTGCAGAAGTCCGGGTAAAGGCTGTGGGTCAGGAGGTATTGAAAAGCCTGACTCCGGGGCATCAAATGGTCAAGATTGTCAACGATGACCTGACCCATTTGCTGGGCGACGAGTTTGTCGATATTCAGTTTGCTGCAAAGCCGCCAACGATTATTTTGATGGCGGGTCTGCAAGGGTCGGGGAAAACCACCACTGTAGGCAAACTGGCCAAGCGGTTTAAGGAAAAAGGAAAAAACTGTCTTCTCGTTCCGGCCGACGTTTACCGTCCGGCGGCGATTGAACAGTTGCATGTATTGGGGCGGGAGATCGGGGTGGAGGTGTTTGACGCCGGGGAAGAAAAAGACCCGATAGCCATCTGCAAAAAAGCACTGGATGAAGCCGTCAACAAAATGAGCCAGGTGGTGCTGATCGATACTGCCGGCCGCCAGCAGGTCGATGATGTCCTGATGGATGAGTTAAAGCGGATCAAGCAGACGGTTCAGCCGCACGAAGTGTTGTTTGTGGCGGATGCGATGATGGGCCAGCAGTCTGCCGATATTGCTAAAACGTTTGATGATGCCATCGGTATTGATGGCGTGATCCTGACCAAAATGGATGGGGATGCGCGCGGTGGCGCAGCGTTTTCTATCAAGAGGGTAACTGGCAAACCCATTCGTTTTATAGGAATGGGGGAGAAGCTCGATGCGCTTGAGCCGT
>DODH01000150.1:954-4752 GCA_003545625.1 Nitrospina sp. | reverse complement strand
TCCGGGCCTGCCGGTCCGGGCAATATGGAACGCCTCATGAATGATGCGCGGAATTTCCGCGACATTCTGGATCATATAGCTGTGTTTGACCAACGGGAAGGTGGCCCCCATGATATCCGTTTCCTGGAACGCGTCACTGCCTAACACCGTGCTGGGAACCTGCCCCGTGATAGCGACAATGGGAATGGAGTCCATCTTGGCATCAATGATTCCGGTGATCAGGTTGGTGGCTCCGGGACCCGATGTTGCCAGGCAGACCCCAACCTCTCCAGTGGCGCGGGCATAGCCGCCTGCCGCGAAGGAACCGCCTTGCTCGTGGCGAGGCAGGACCATGCGGATTTTTGGGGCCAGGGTCAACCCTTGATGGATTTCCATGGAAGCTCCGCCCGGATAGCCAAAAATAACCGTAACCCCCTCATTCACCAAGGCTTTTACAAGGATGTCCCGGCCTTTCATAGGCTTCCCTAAGGATTTTGGAGATTTCTTGATAGAAACCAGTTTCTTTTCTGCACTTTTTTTAGTAGTCATGATGAAGAAAAACTTTATCTGAAATGACCCTTGAAGTCAAACTCAAACAGCCTTCAAGCTCTTTTTAGTCAGAGTTTTATAAAAAATATGGGGTTTGTTTCAAGAAGCCGTGGTACCACCCAGAGCTTTCAGGATGATTCCTTCACGAAGGCTGTATTCGCTGACCAGCAGTGGATCGCATTGAAACGTCCGCATGGTTTCCAAAACGATTGCGGTTCCCGCTATGATCAAATCTTCTCGGCCCCGTTCAAGAGCTTTTAAGGCCAACCGTTCGTCGAGGGACTTTCCTTTCAGGTCCTGAATCAGGGTGTCGATATCCTGTCTGGATAATAAAGTGCCATGAATTTTTTCAGGATCATAAGGATATATATTTTCTTTCAGGGCGGCAAGTGTGGTGACGGTTCCCGCTGTACCGATCAATATCTGCGGCATAAAGGCCGAGAGTTTTTTTTTGACCGCTTGCAGTTCGTTCCTTAAATACAGGGTAAGCTTCTCATACTCCGCATTATCTATCGGATGCTGGTGAATAAATTTTTCTGTCAGTCGCACCACCCCTAAAGAACTACTGCAAAAGCCCGCGATACTTTTTCCTTCAGAGAGAATAAACTCAGTACTGCCGCCGCCGATGTCGAGGGTGAGACTCTTGCGGTTCTCATGCGGTATTTTCCAAAAAACCCCTTCCAGAGTGAGGCGAGCTTCTTCTTCCCAGGGGATGATTTCAATTTCGATGCCTGTCTTTTCCCGGGCAAGGCGTACAAACTCCTTGCCGTTGGAGGCTTCTCGTACGGCACTGGTAGCCACAGCGAATAAGGGAGGGTTGCCATGATCCATGCAGTCCTGGCGGAATCTCGATAAAGCGGAGAGGGTCTCGGACATTCGGGATTGCATAAGTTTCCCGTGCTTGTCCATGCCTTCTCCAAGACGGGTGATCACTCTTCTTGAAGCCAGAAGCTGGAAATCCCCAGCCCCGTCAGATTCCAGGATCAGAAGGCGAACCGTGTTGGAGCCAATATCGATGGAAGCGAAATTTTTCATTAAATCGGGAAAGCTTTTTCGCTGTCCAGGGTAAGCAGCAAATAAAATCCAAGAGTCGTGAACAGCAGGTTGGGACCCCATGCGGCCAGAATCGGATCAAAGGTTCCCCCGCGGCCCAGGGATATACTGATGGCGTACAGGAATGAGAAAACAAAACCCATTGCCAGATTCACCCCCACGCAAAACAGGATGCCCCCATGCCTGCTGGATCTCAATGACAAGGGAATTGCCAGCAAGGCTAAAACAACGCTGATGAAAGGATAGGACAGGTTACGGTGCAATTCGATCCACTTTGTGGTGGTGTCCTTACCTTCCCGCGCATGAACCTGAATCGTTGTGTACATTTCCCGCAGGCTCATTTCTTCTGGCCGTTTTCGCACTTTGGCAAAATCTTTCGGGGTTTCAGAAACCGGAAACGAACGGCTCTCAAAGTAGTCTGTTGACACCAGCCCTTCTCTGTTAAATTTGCGAATGTAGCCATCGATGAAATCCCATTTGTCACCCGACCAGACTGCGGACCGGGCATCAATTCTCTGCCTGACTCCGAAGTCATCATTCGGAATCAAAATAATAATCCCCCGCAGGCCGGAACTATTCGGATCAAAGGAGTCAATGCTCCAAATGGAATGGTCTTTCGCTTTGAGCCAGAGGTCTTTGTTGGGTATTTCCCCGTAGGTTGCCTTGTTCCGAACCTTGCTAAAAAAAATGTAATTCATTTTCTGGTTGGTGATTGGGGAAACAAATTCGCTACAGACTAACACTAGGAGAGCAATAAGAACCGATGCGCCGATGATGGGAAACGTAATGCCCGTGACACTGATGCCGCAGGCCTTCATGGCGGTGAACTCGTTTTGTTTTGCCAACGAGGCGAGAGTGATGACGGTAGCCAAAAGCACGGCCTGGGGTGCCATGTAATTGGTAACGAAAGGAATTTTGTAAACATAATAAGAAGCCAGATCAATGAGCGGAGCGTTTTTTGCCATGAATTCATCCACACGCTCGAAAAAATCAACAATCAAAAAAATCCCGATCAAACCAGTCGCTGTAAGTAGGTAGACTCTCAGGAACAGAAACAATACATATTTTTTAAGAATCATCATGGTCGGTTAATCCCTGTGTTGAGCTTGGGAATCGCCTGCTTTAAAGCTTGGCCGAGCGGTTCCAGGTCAGGCCGGGAATGGATCGTATCCCGGATGTATTGCAAAGTGGGGTCAATGTATTTAATGTAACGCTCATTCTTATATTCGGTGTATTGAAATGCGAAGGTGCCGATTGCCTTCAAGTTCCTCTGGATCGACATGCAATCGAAAATTTTCAGGAAAGGAGAACGGGGGAGTTGCCGGCCCTCTTCCTGTTCCATACGTTGAAGGTAATAACTCAGTAATTTGTTCCGGGTTTCTTCCTCCAGGACAACATACGAATCTTTCAAAAGGGATACGAGATCATATTGGCAAGGCCCCATCCTGGCATCCTGGAAGTCAATAAGCATCAGGTTTTCTTCTCGCACCATCAGGTTTCTTGAATGAAAATCCCGGTGGACGAAAACTCTTTCCTCTTTAGCCAGGGTTTCGCAGAGCCCAAGCAGGGCGGTGCGGAGTTTGGACTCTTCATCTTGATCCAATTCCCGATTCAGAAAGCCCGTGATGTAGTGTTTTACCATGAAGTCCATTTCCCACATTAATTTTTCGACATCGAACTTCAGGGAATAGGCCGGACAAGAGGGAGACATATTTTTTGTAACGCGGGTCTGCATGACCACAATAAGTTCTATGGCTTTCTGGTACCAGGTAATAATGCTTTCAGGAGAACTCCGGATCGTGTCTTCCAAATGCGTGTCGCCTCCATCCTCAAGGAAAAGCAGTCCTCGCTCGGCATCGTAGTATAAAATTTCAGGAACCGGCATATCCAGATGGTGCAGAAATTTCTGCATGCGGTTGAAGTCCGGTTCTTTTTCAGGGGCTGGTTCCTTCAGTTGCATGACGATGATCGAAGATTTTGCTGTAGAATGGCGGAAAGAGCGAACCCGAAAATAGCTTCGGTCTGATGCATCTCCTTTCAAGCTGAAGATCTCAAAGCGGGAGATGGGTTCTTTGACGAGGGGTTCCAGCCGGGACTTTAAATAGTCTTCGTCAAACCGCTCTTGTGGAGAGCAAGGCTCTTTATCCGATTTTGTGTTGAAAACGTCCATTTAAAAAAAACTATTTCCTTTGCAGAACATCTAATGTAGCATTCTGG
>DODH01000150.1:0-619 GCA_003545625.1 Nitrospina sp. | reverse complement strand
GGATTTTAATCCCACAAGTGGGTTTTATTCCCCGTGGCTAGCCACGGTTTTTAAAATAACTCTTTATTAGAATACCCCGTCCGCTTGCGGCGGGGTTGTTCATTAAACCTGAACGGAGATTTACTGATGCCGAAACCAAGTTATCATATTTTAGTGTGTACCAACAGCCGACCACCGGGACATCCCAGGGGTTCCTGCGGCGAAACTGGCTCCAACGCCATTTTTGAGAAGTTGTCTATGGGGATTGAGCAAAAAGGGCTGTTTGGAAAATGTATGATTGCAAATACCGGATGTCTTGGTCCTTGCGGAGTAGGTCCTGTCGTTGTTGTTTACCCGGATGGTGTCTGGTACCAGAAAGTCCAGCCAGAAGATGTGGATGAAATTCTTGATCAGCACATTGGCCAGGGTAAAAAGATCGATCGCCTAGAAGTCCCGGATGAACTCTGGGGCTAACCGGCCAGCGGCCGGAGGCAGTGAGCAATAGCTTGTATCGGCTAGCAAAAATTCACCTCGGCTCAATTAAGCCCTTGCCCAGTTGCCTCCCACGTTAGTGGGAGGCCCGGCCACTTTGATATTTAACGCGAAGGCTGTTCCTGGAGCCAGGCTTGGTACGTAGATA
>DODH01000125.1 GCA_003545625.1 Nitrospina sp. | reverse complement strand
AAATACCGTCAAAGGTAAGGGAGTTAGCTTTATGGAAGGGCAAACAGCATGGCATGGGGTAGCACCTTCCAAAGAAGATTATGAAAAAGCTTTAAAGGAACTGCAATGAAAGACGCCGCCACCCGAGATGCTTATGGGCAAGCCCTGGTAGAACTAGGTGCTGATGATCCGCGCATTGTAGTACTTGATGCCGGAGTGAGTGACAGCTCGCGCTCAAAAAAATTCGGCGATAAATATCCTGACCGATTTTTTAATATGGGCATCGCCGAAGCGGATATGGTCTGCACGGCGGCTGGCTTGGCCACTACAGGGAAAATCCCCTTCGCCACCGGTTTTGCCTGTTTTCTGCTGGGTAGAACTATGGACCAGGTTCTGGTCAGCGTCGCTTATTCCAATACAAACGTAAAATTGGTTGGCACACACACAGGGCTGGCCGTAGGGGAAGACGGGCCCAGTGCCCAAATGATTGTAGATATCGCCTATATGAGGGCTATGCCAAACATGATCGTGGTGCAACCGGCAGATTGGGAAGAAACCGTCCAGGCCACCCGCGCCCTGATCGATTATGAAGGCCCGGCCTATTTCCGCCTGGGAAGGCCCAAAGTAAAAGCTATTTTCGACAGTTCCTACAAATTTGAGATCGGCAAGGGCAGGGTGGTAAAAAAAGGCTCTGATCTGGTGATCTTTGCCACTGGCATCATGGTTCAGGAAAGCCTCAAAGCCATGGAAATGCTGGAAAAAGAAAATATCAATGTGACGCTGGTCAATATCTCGACCCTCAAACCCATCGACCGCGAACTCATCACAGAAATGGCCGCAAGCCACAAAGCCGTAATCACCGCCGAAGACCACAACTATATAGGCGGTTTAGGCGATGCCGTTGGCGAAGTTCTTCTGGATGCGCAGATATCCAAATCCTTCAAACGCGTTGCGGTCAGAGATCAGTTTGCCGAAACCGGAACCGGACCCGAACTGTTCGAAAAATATGGGCTGTCTGCCAACCATATCGCTCAAACGGTCAGAGACTCCCTTTAGAAGCCCGGTAGGGTCCTTGTTTCTGCATATCAGGCTTGAATGCCTTAAATCCCCCCTTATACAGCCTACGTTTCCAAGTTGACATAATATATGTTATAGGAACCCAAGTGTCCGTCCCCAAAATAGGCGAAACAGTTCATATACACAATACCAACGCCTTTTGAATCTCAGATACCGAATACACCTCCTGAAACTCAAACCGAATCAAGGTTAATCCCGTTGTGGAAAAAACCTCATCCAAAAACAAACTTTCTTTACCGAACCGCTCATGCAACTCACCAGCTAACGCAATCGCACAAGCCAGTCCACCGTCCCCCTTACGGACAACCATAAAATCCACTTGTTTGGATTTAATTCTATTAAAAGCCCCGAAATATTTCTGGAAATCGACATCCAACAAATCCAACACCCTGCATTTAGAAAACACCATGAATTCCGGGCCAACAGCTTCCATCAGCGCATCATAAAAGTTTCTTTCAGCAACGCTAAAAAATTGAGTTTTTTTGAATACGGGAAAAAAGATGATTTGCTAGTTTTTCTCTCAATCCATTCAAGGATTACTGTAATAAACCAAACGACAATTAAAATAATAGCCAGCGCCGCAATGGGCTTAAGCAATGTTTTTTCGAGTGAAAAATCCATATTTAATATAGTATATGAAAAATAAATTTTTCACACTTAAGAGAGAAGTTAAAACACTTGACTATTTAATTGCAGACCCCGATAGTGCATTCGAATACGTCATCGTGAGCCGCAAAGCGGCGCGGCGATCCAGCTCTCTACGAGGGGGGCCGATAGCTATAGTTTGTTGGGCCGAGAGAACATTTGCCCGCAGGGTAAAGATATTGCAACTTACCAGCGGAGGTTCTCCGTCTGGATTGCTTCGTCACCTCTGGTTCCTCGCAATGACGGCCTAGAGAACGATTCTCAAACAACCCTCAAAATCACCTCTTATGTGCGGTATCGCTGGCTACATCAATTTTGACCCCACCGGCCACCCAGAAAATCCGGGCAAAGCCCTGCGTAATATGCTGGATGCTCTGCGCCACCGGGGGCCGGATGATCGAGGTGAAGAACTGATCCAAACAGAAAATGGCGTCACTCTCCATTTAGGCCACCAACGATTTTCCATTATCGATCTGACACAGGGTGGACACCAGCCGATGTCCAATGATGACAAATCGGTTTGGGTATCCACCAATAGCGAAATTTATAATTACAAGGAGTTGCGAAACGAACTCAGTGACAAATTCCAGTTCCATTCCGAATCCGATACCGAGGTTTTATTAAGAGCTTACGAACACTGGGGCATCCAATGCCTGGACAAACTTGTGGGCATGTTCTCCTTTGCTATCTGGGATGACAAAAAAGAAGCGTTATTCATTGCCCGCGACCGCTTAGGAGTCAAACCGCTTTATTACAATATTCAGGGCAAACAGCAGGGCAGAAAGTTTGCCTTTGCTTCTGAATTGCGCTCTCTCCTCGCCTCCGGCTTTATTGATAAGAGCATAAACCCCACCGGACTTTATCATTACCTGTCATTCGGGCATTTCATTGCTCCGGAAACGATTATGCAATCGGTTCGCGAGTTGAAACCGGGTCATTATTTATGGATTGATAAAAATGGCAATTGGCTGGAAAAGGAATATTGGCATCCATTTGATGGCAAACAGACCCCCGTTACCAGCGAAGAAATTCTAGAACAAATCAAAACCAGTATTGAAGATTCCATTCGTTGCCGACGTGTCAGCGATGTACCTCTGGGAGCTTTTTTGAGCGGTGGCATCGACTCCAGTGTCGTGGTGGGCAACCTGGCTAAAACCTCTGACGACCCGATTACCACTCTGACTATCGGCTTTGCAGAAAAACAATTTGATGAATCTGAATATGCCCAGGAGATTGCCGACCGATTCCAAACCAATCATCATTTGTTGCATTTGAATGAAGAACAACTTTTGCAATCCCTCCCCTCTGCCCTATCGGCTATGGATCAACCTAGTATCGATGGCATCAATACCTACCTGATATCGCGCTCGGCCCATGAAACCGGACTGAAAGTGGTTTTGAGTGGTTTAGGAGGGGATGAGTTGTTTGGAGGCTA
>DODH01000098.1 GCA_003545625.1 Nitrospina sp. | reverse complement strand
TGCCCTGAAAGGGTAAAGGCAAATGATGAGCATAACTCGCTGGACCCATTGTGCAATAGCTTTTTATTTTTCTCGGCTTGTTGCGTTATTGCCCTATTCCTCCGGGCGGGGCCCGGGCTTCTTTAATACCACAAAATCATACTCGTTGTTAAAAACCAATTTGAACCCCATGTTTTTTTCCAACCACTGGAAGGTCTCGGTGCAGTAAAAAATAATATGAGTCGGATCGCGTTTATAAAACCAGTCGGCGAAAATATCGGGTAGGAGCTCCTTGTCCCCAGCCGGATAAAACCGGGTCATGATCGCGAGAACCCCTCCTGGAATTACCCGGTCGGCAACGAGCGGAATTTCCTGAGCCGGGTTCCTGAAATGCTCAAAGGTTTCCGTGGAGATGACAAGGTCATAACGCTTGTCCAAACGGATGTCGGGGAAAAAATTTGGGTCATAGCCGTCAGTCTTAATTCCCTGTCTTTCCAGCAGGGTTTTTAGAACGGGTTCATAGCCACAGCCATAATCCAGTGCCGATTTAATTTCGTATGCCTGAAGAATGGAAAGCTTTTCCTGAAACATCTGGACATAGCCTTCGTTCTCAAGGCTGTTTTCGTGTTCCAGATAGCGTTTGACCTCTTCGTCTGGGGAAATATGGAAGCGGGCAGGAACGGATATTGCCAGGCACTGTGAGCAGAGCCAGTATTCCCGGTTTTCTCCGGAGGCCAGATAACGGGCTGAAAAATCACATACCGGACATTTCATTGGCAAAACTCTCCTGAGTCTTCCTGGTTGGGAGCGGGATTTTCCTTGATTCTTTCCATCTGCTCTATGATAATCGTTTGATCTAGAGGGTGAATAATTCGTTCTATCCTGCTTCAACAAACCAAAAGGGCATCTCTAAAAATTATTTTTGGCCATGAGCGATCCTTATGAAATAAGGGTCTGCGAATTGCCGTAGAAAAAATTACCGAATTAATAGAGATACTCTAAACTCAGGGAAATTGTCGAATGGTTGCTTTTCTCAATGGTAATGGCCTTCGCCCCGGTCATGTGATTAAAATTAAGGGTGATTTATATCGTGTTATGTCGGCCGAACATCGCACTCCAGGAAAAGGCAAGGCCTCCATGCAGACCAAGCTTAGAAAATTGAAGGATGGAACGCAAACAGAAATCAAGTTTCGCGCCGATGAGTCGGTTGAACGCGCCGAAATGGAACAAGTCGAGATGGAATATTTGTATGATGATCCTTCGGGCCTTTGTTTTATGAACTGCGAAACTTATGAGCAGATGTTTCTGGATGAAAAAATCATAGGCGATGACAAAAAATTCCTTCTGCCTAATGCCCGAATAATGATCGAGTTTTGTGATGACAGTCCTATTGGTGTGTCTTTCCCCGAAGGCGTGGAACTCAAGGTGACCGATACCGATCCCCCTCTGAAAGGGGCCACCGCTTCTGGTTCCGGAAAACCGGCAACACTTGAAACCGGCCTTGTTGTGACAGTGCCGCAGTTTGTCCAAATTGGTGAATTGGTGCGCGTTTCGACTTCCTCGGGAGAGTATTTGGAACGGGTGAAGAAATGATTCTGCAAACCGGAGAAGGAATGTTGCGTCCTGTTTGAGTTCGCTATGATTATATAGTCTCTTGTTTTTCCTGCGCAATAAAATTTGACTTAAACCGAGGATTTAATTAAAGTAAGCTGTTGATTTATTTAGAAGAAAATAAAATTTTACCTTTTGGCGTCCTGCCTTTGGGCCTCATTTTCCTGCGAAGAGGTTCCGTGTGCAAAATGTAATTTCTGATAACCCCATAAGCCTTGTTGAGTTGGTCGTGCAGTCGAGTTTGATGGCCAAAGGTGTCCTGCTTTTGCTCCTGATATTTTCCGTTGTATCATGGGCTATCATTATCAACAAGTTCAGAACCTATCGAGTGGCGAAAAATGAAAACGATCGATTTCTGGAAACTTTCTCGAAGACGGAAAACCTGACGCATATTTATAACTTTGCGAAAGAGTTGCGGGTCAGCCCCTTGGCCCGGATATTCCTGACTGGCTATCGTGAACTTTATATTTTTCAGGAGATGGCCAAGGAAGAACGTAAAAAGCGTGGGGAACCCCCAACGCCCGGGGGAGAGTCGGTAACCCCCAGAGACTTGAAAGGCATTAATCTTGCCCTCAATAAAACCATCAACCGAGAAGTGGAACGCCTGTCGCGCCGACTGGAGTTTCTGGCTACAACGGGAAGTACGACTCCCTTTATTGGGTTGTTTGGGACTGTTTGGGGAATCATGCATTCTTTCCGGTCCATTGGGTTGCAGGGTACAGCCAGTATAGGGGGTGTGGCACCTGGAATCGCGGAGGCGCTCATCGCAACCGCCGCGGGGCTGGTGACGGCAATTCCGGCGGTCATATTCTTCAATTACTTTAATAACAAAATTGTACTCTTTACATCTGTTATGGATGATTTTACGCAGGATTTTGGTTACATGGCAGAAAAAAACTTTGTGCGGGAACCGGAGGAGGAAATATCACATGAAATTTCGTGACTTGTTAAGCAATCCTTCTCCCGGTTTTTGAAATAAAATCGTTTATGAGAAAACACCGAAGACCATATCTGGCGGAAATTAACGTGACGCCCTTTGTGGATGTCATGCTGGTATTGTTGGTTATTTTCATGATAACAGCACCACTCATGCAACACGGCATGGAGGTCCAGCTTCCGAAAGAATCAATCGCCCCAATTACCATCAGAGAAATCCCAACTATTACTTTGAAGAGCAATAAAAAAATATTCTGGAAGCAGGAGGAACTGGCGAACCTGATGGGGTTAACCCGTAATGTGGAGCAGTATATCCAAGCCAATAAAGAAGGCGGAGTATATTTGCGGGCGGACAAGACCCTGGATTATGGTTTCATTATGCATGTCTTATCCACCGTGAAGCAGGCTGGGGTGCAAAATATTGGGATGGTGACAGAACCTTAAGGGTATCTCTAAAAATTGCTTTTGGCCGCCAGCGAGTTGCCGGGAGCAGATAGCAATAACTTTCTACCCCTTCGGGGCACGAAGGCTAAGGTTACACATTACGTCCGCGAGCAAAGAGTATCTCGGCTTGATGAACCATTGCTAGTCGGGTCCAGCGAGTTATGTTCGTTCATTAACCTTCATGCCCCGAATGGGGTATCACGCTGGTGCCGTAGAGAAAATTAACGAATAAATAGAGTTCCCCTTTAGAATCATGAAAGTCCAGTTTTTTCAGTCCTTTGATTTTAATCAGATGCTCGTGTTTTCTGTTTTCTGGCATCTTCTGATATTGACAGTTGTTTTGTTTCTTCCTAAACCCACGCTTCCAGAAAATACGGTTGTCCCGGCATTTATGGTGAATCTGGTCAGTGAACCGACTGGATATAAAGTGATTGCCTCAAAACCTTTGACACCCAGGGTAATTGCCAAGAAAGAGGTAAGTGCCAAAAAACCCAAGGCAAAAATAGTACCTGTAGAGAAAAAAAGCGCTCCAAAAAAACCTGCAAATAAAAGTCGTGTTGCCAAGCTTCCTGCAATTAAAATTCCCAAGCCCAATAAAGCCCTGGAGGAACTGAAAAATTTGGAGGGAAAAGCAGTTCTGGCAACTCCGAACCTTGTTGAAGAACTGGACCAGTTGGCCCGACTGGAAAAACCAAAGATTAAACCTAAGGTTGCTGAACCGATTAAGCAGAAACCCATTGCTGAAAAAATCTTTCAGGACCTGGAGACCTTAAGGAATAAAAAGATCAATGATAAAAAGATCGTTGCTCCTGTTCCCCGGCATGAAGATATCTTGGAGAACTTTGAAGACCTTAAAATGAAAGAAAGTCTTTCCGAAGGACCTGCTTCTTTGGAGAAACAACAAGAATCTGTTACTGAGAGGAAGAAGCCTGAAAAGCCCAAAGTTCCTAAAGTGGATTTGTTGAAAGAGTTGGAACAGTTGGCCAAGCTGGATGCTTCACCCGTACTTGTTCCCGATGTGGAAAAAGAAGAGCCTGGAATTGAAGAAAAAATTCAGAAGAGTAGTGAATCCTTCAATTCAGTGATTGAGAAGTTGGGTTCATTTTCGGTCAGCTCAGAACCGGTGAAGGTAGAAATTTCTATTTCTCAACTTGATTCGTCCGACTTTCAAAGCAATTTGCGCAATTTACCTCAGGTGTCTCAGTCCGCAGTTGATCCGGAGGCAGGAGATTCTTATGTGTTGGCAAAAAAAGAAGGACTCCCTGGCGCGGATATCCAGTCGTTGTATGTCGGTATGATTAGGGAAAGGATTATAAAAAATTGGCGAGAACTTTTAGCCCAAGAACATAATCGGGAAGCTGTGATTTCTTTTTTTATTTTTCGCGGTGGTAATATCGATAAGCCTCATATCAAAAGAAGCTCAGGAGTGAAAGATCTGGATGCTCTGGCTGTCAGGGCGGTTCTGGATTCGGTGCCTTTTCCTGAGTTTCCCAAAGAGTTAAAGGCATCTAACCTTCACCTAGAAATGTATTTTAAATATGTTCCCCAAGACGAATAGAGCTGGTTTTAAATTATCCCTGTTTTTAATGGTTTTGGTTTTGTTACCAGTCCGTGCTGTATTGGCAGATCCGCGAGTCCGCATAGATTTGGAACGCGAGACGCATAAAAAAGTTGTCGTGGCTGTTACAGATTTTGTTTTGGATGACTCCATCGCCGATTTTATGGGGATCGGCAATGAGGCTAAAAAGATTTTGGAAAAGGACTTGGTGCTTTCCGAATGGTTTACGCTCCTTCAAAAGCCGGTCTTTGAGGATTTGGAAAGGATGGAGCTCTCCAGACAGGGAGTGGACTATAGGAGTTGGCGTCAGTTAGGAGCCCAGTGGCTCATCAAAACGGAATATAGTGTGCTGAGAAATGGAAAAGGCCAGGCTTTCACTTTCCGATTATATGATGCAGTAAATAAACGGTTTCTTCTCGGTAAACGGTATCGGGCTTCGCGTGATCTGTTTCGAAAAACATTACACCGGTTTGCCGATGAAGT
>DODH01000180.1 GCA_003545625.1 Nitrospina sp. | reverse complement strand
AGTGAATTTGCTGAAATGATAGGTTTCTGGAAATAAATAACCTTCCAGATTGTCAGCGGAAATGCCCAGGGACCGGATTAAATTTTCATCCTGAGTTTGGCGGATAAAAACTTCCTGATCCGCCAGACCCTCTGAGTGAAGAAGCCTGGCAATTTCTGTTATTCGGTAACCCTCCGGGATGGTGACAGGGTAGAGGACGGTTTTACCGGATGTGATCCGAAGAAGAATTTTGGAAGGAGGCATGGAGGGTGACAGGCTGAATTCCCCAACCATGACCTGTTTCTGTTTGTCTTGAATATAGGCAATAGCCTGAAAAGCACTGGGACTGCGGATCAGTCCTAGACGAGAAAGTTCCTGAGCCACCTGTTTCAGAGTCATTCCCGGTTGAATCTCAAAGATTATGGTCTGGTTGTTTTCGTTGACAGGCCGGGAAGCCTGATAGTAGAACAAACCTATCACGATCCATGCCAGTGCCAAAGAGCCCCAGAAGCCAGTGAAAAAAATTCTTTTTATCCAGCGCTTCATAAGTTTACAAGTTCCGGTTTATGATGCGGCCTTTCGTAACTGGCTTAGAAACTGGTCATTTTCCTGTTTTGTTCCTATAGTGACGCGCAGGCAGTTTTTTAATCTGGGGTGAGAGCCCAGGTTTCGCAATAAGGTTCCGTTTGCTTTCAGGTTGTTAAACACTTTTTCTCCATCCTTAGAGGCTCGAAACAGAATGAAATTAGAATTCGAGGGGTACGCAGTTATGCCGGGCAATTTTGATAACTCATCCATCAGGCGGTCCCGTTCTTCTACAATGGAATGGATTTGATTTTGCACCGGGGTAAAATCATTGAGAAGTTCGTTAGCGACCCATTGCGATATGGAATTCGAGTTATAAGGCAGGCGGACTTTGTTAACTTGTTCTGCAAGCATGACAGGGAAAATTCCATAACCTACCCGGAGTCCCGCCAGACCGATTTTTGACAAGCTCCTGAGAATAACCAGGTTATTGTGTTTTTCCATTTGCTTGATAAAAGTTTTTCCTGAGAAGTCATGATAGGCTTCATCCAGAACCACGATGCCCTCGAACTGCTCAATGATTTGCTGAATTTCCTGCTCAGAAAAGCAATTGCCCGTTGGATTGTTGGGGTAACTAATGAAAACAATTCGGGCCTTATGTTCGGCGATTATTTTCAATGCGGATGAAGCCTCGAAATCCCAATTGTCATTGAGGGGAAAACTGACGGGGTTCAACCCTAGGCACTGTGCCGTGATGCCATACATGGCAAATGTAGGGTCCGGGAAGGCAATGGTTTCCCCTTCATTACATAGAACCTGCATCAGATATTGAATCAATTCGTCCGAACCGTTTCCGATGATGATTTGTTCAGTGGAAGCACCCGTTCTGTTGGCGATGGCTTTTTTCAGCTCTCTGCAATCAGGATCGGGGTAACGATTGAGTTGCAACTCATCCAGCTGTTGGAATATTTTATTTAACAGTTCCGGTGAGGGCGGGTAAGGGTTTTCGTTGGCGTGTAATTTGGTGCCCTCATCCTGGTTTTCCACTTGATAGGCTTTCAGTCCTTTGATCTTGTCCCGGACCAGTTCCATGAGATCGATGTGGGACATGGTCAATCAACTCCATCTTTTAATAGTTCTTTAATATCAGGTGAGGATGGACTGTAATGGGACACTCTGACCTTTTCTGCCTGCAGGATAGAAAGGATGGCATTCACCGTATGTTCGACCTCATGGTTGGTGATGACGTAATCGTACATTTTATATTTTTTGATTTCCTTTTTTCCAGTTTCGATTCGCTGTTGGATGTGTTCTTCTGAATCCGTTCCTCTTTTTCTAAGCCGAGCCGCCATCTCTTTAATGGAGGGAGGCAGGATGAGAATATAAATTCCCTGGTACTGCATTTTTCGCAAAGCTTCAACGCCTTGAACATCCAGTTCCAAAAGAGTATCGCATCCGCTTTTTAAGATTGTATCGACAGACTGGAGAGAAGTGCCATAATGAAAGTCATGAACACAAGCCCATTCGAGGAAATCATTGTTCTTGATTTTATCTTCGAATTCTTTTTGGGATATAAAGATATAGTCCACACCATCTGTTTCTCCATTCCTGATTGTTCGTGTGGTGTGAGAAACTGATATTTTTAAATCAGGCAATCTTTCCCGCAAAAATTTGCAGGTGGTGGTTTTTCCTGTCCCGGAGGGGGCGGAAAGTATTATGGCAAATCCTTTAGCCATGATGGGGGCTCCAACAATTTATAAAAAAATGCAGTGAAAAAAGCAAAAAATCAATCACTCAATGTTCTGCAACTGTTCCCTTATCTTTTCAAGTGCGCTTTTTATCTCTATAACCAGATTGGCTACTTTGGTATCGCTGGATTTTGAACCCATCGTGTTGACCTCTCGGTTGATCTCCTGGGTGATGAATTCCAGTTTCCGTCCTATAGGCTCTGTCGAGTCAAACAATTTTCTGAATTGTTTGAGATGACTGCCCAACCGCGTGATTTCTTCGGTAATGTCGCACCGGTCAGCCAGGATAGCGGTTTCCTGAGCCAGACGACTTTCGTCAACCTCAATGCCGTCATTGATTAGTTTGATTCTCTCCTTAAGACGGGCCTTGTATTCCTGAGTGATTTCCGGTTGGCGCTTTTCTATCTGCCCCGCGTGTTTCTCGATACTGTCAATGCGTTCTGCAAGATCTTTTTGTAAATGCTCTCCTTCTTCCTCCCGCATTTTCTTAAGGGAGATGAGGGCAGATTCAGCCATGTTTAAGAGCAGGCCTTCTTTAGCCGGGTCGATGGCTACGGGCTCTATTTTTATGATATCCCGCAGGCCGACCACAGAATCGATATTCAGTTTGCCATCAAGCCCCAACGAAGTCTGAATTTTTTTCAGTGCTTCCACATATTGAGAGGCAAGAGCAAGGTTGGGTTTGACTTCCCATTCTCCTGAACCCTCATTGGTGTTGGCTAAGGTGATAGTGATGTTAATGGAGCCCCTTGCGCAATGTGCCTTGGTCAGTTTTTTCAGGGGCCGTTCCAGGTCTACGTAGGCTTTAGGCAGGCGGGTAGTGATTTCTATAAAGCGGTTGTTGACCGAACGGATTTCCGCCTTGTAGGAATAATCCCCATCCTGGCATTCTGCCCGGCCAAACCCGGTCATGCTGATTAGCATTAATTCCTAAGCCTTTTCCACGATCAATTTGTAATGGCCGTTTTCTTCAGTCAGGGAAACAACCTTGTGCCCATCATTTTTAATACTTCGAGGGACATTCTCAGAGGGCTCGCCCTCATCCAGCAATACTTCCAGTATGCTTCCCGAGGCCATGGTTTCCAGCTTGATTTTTGTTTTAACGTAATTGAACGGGCATTTGACTCCAAGAAGGTCAATGCTCTGTTTACTATTGCCGTTTGCGGCTTTAGAACCTTTTGGGTCTTCCCCACCGACCCGCATTCTTAAAGACTTGTCCTCCTGCATTTTGTTTTGTACGTTTTTGCATTCCTCCAACAGTTGTCCGGCTTCGCTCAGCCACCACTCAGCGGTTTTAGCATCTGTGGCTTCAGGGATTGATTCAAAACTGTCGATGAGTTTGGCAAACTTTGCCGATACAATTTCCATGTCGATAACCAGCGACTG
>DODH01000087.1:1610-18789 GCA_003545625.1 Nitrospina sp. | reverse complement strand
ATCTAGGAAGTTAACCGTGTTAAAAATTAAAAAATTAAATCAATTTTATGGCGAAAGCCATACCCTTTGGGATGTTGACCTGGATGTTTTACCGGGAACCTGCACCTGCTTGATGGGAAGAAATGGTGTGGGGAAAACAACCCTTCTTAAGTCTATTATGGGACTGTTACCGGTGAGTTCAGGTTCTATTTTTTTTGAAGGTAACGATTTTATGGGCAAACCAGCGGAGTTAAGAGCGCGTAAAGGAATCGGCTATGTTCCCCAGGGAAGAGAAATATTCACACAATTGAGCGTAGAAGAAAATCTTCGTGTAGCCCTCCTTGCACGTGATGATGGGTTACAAGAAATTCCTGAATTAATATTTGAAACTTTTCCGGTTTTAAAACAAATGCTCAGTCGCCGTGGTGGAGATCTCTCTGGAGGTCAGCAACAACAACTGGCAATAGGAAGGGCATTGATTCTAAACCCTAAACTTTTGATTTTAGATGAGCCCACAGAAGGTATCCAACCTAATATTGTACATGAAATAGGAGATATAATTATTCGCCTTAATCAGGAACAAGGACTGACAATATTGCTGGTGGAGCAAAAACTGCCCTTTGCGCGCCGTGTCGCAAAAAACTTTTGTATTCTGGATAAAGGCCGGAATGTAGCTACAGATGCTATGGAAAACTTGGGAGAGGAAATCATAAATAGTTATTTGACGGTCTAAATAATTATACCAGTTTAATTCTATGTTTTTTTAATTTTTAATATTGAACCAATAGATCCTGATCAGTTGGCTCGAGACCGGTTGGACTATGATAAAACTATGATAGAAACTTCCTGGTTGGGGGGATTTGATTTGCCTGCTTGGAGGTAGAACATATGTCCAAAAGCAATTTTTAGAGATGCTCTCAAAACAATGATTCTATCAGGAAGTCGAAAATGCTGGAAGGAATGTTTGGATTTGTTCAGGCAGGCAGTTGGCACATATCCTGTTTTTGGAGATTCGATTTACTTTTGGAGTTTCCGTTTGAGGATCCATTTTTGCCATTAGGCTGTTGATAGCGAAACACCTTACCTTCGTAATTGGTGATCACCACTTCATGTTCGTTGTGTTCGATGACACTGTTGGGGAGCAGTCTTACTTTGCCGCCTCCGCCCGGGGCATCAATAACAAAATAAGGAACCGCCATCCCTGAAGTGTGGCCCATGAGGTCTTTTATTATGTCGAGTCCTTTTTGTACAGATGTGCGGAAATGGTCTGTTCCCTCTGTCATATCGGCCTGATAAATATAGTAGGGCTTGACGCGGTTCTTCAGTAATTTCAGCATCAACCCTTTCATGACTTCTGAGTTATCATTGACTCCTTTTAAAAGAACGGTCTGACTGCCCAGGGGAATTCCCGCGTCGGCAAGCATGGCACAGGCTTTTTCCACTTCGGGAGTGATCTCCGCTGGGTGGTTAAAATGCATGTTGAAATAAAGGGGATGATATTTCTTCAATATTGAGCAAAGGTTTTCCGTGATCCTGGCCGGCAAAGTTCCGGGAACCCGCGTGCCTATGCGAATAATTTCCAGATGCGGGATGGACCGTAATTCACCGAGGATCCGGTCGAGTTCTTTATCCGGGACGAGAAGAGGGTCTCCACCGGACATGACCACATCACGGATTTCAGGATTATTACGGATGTATTCAATACCCTGCCGCAGAGTTTCGCGTGTGACGATTCCGGGAAAACCAATTTTACGTTTTCTCGTGCAGAATCGGCAGACAATAGGGCATTGATTGTTGATCATTAACAGTACCCGGTCCGGATAGCGGTGAACCAGTTCCGGGACGGGCATGTCGCCTTCCTCATTAAGCGGGTCGGAGAACAGGGCTTCTCCCTCGATAAAGTCGTCCAACTCTTCGATGGTGGGGACCACTTGCTTCCATAAAGGGTCATTGGGACCTTGAATGAGATTCAAGAAATAAGAATTGATTCGTATGGGATAGAGTTCTCCCACTTTCTTAAGCCGTTCCCGATATGCAGGAGATTCGGGAATAAACGGCAGGTCTTCAATCTTCACCGCGCTCTGGCTGAGTTGTTTTTGCCAAGGCTCCATGTTTTTTCCTTACTTTATGGGAGTTTAAGAATTAACCGGATAGGTCTTTCTCAGATAGTCAATGATCTCATATTCATCGTCTAGGATGGTATCTCCATCCACCAAAACCGGGACGGTAGTTTGCCCCGATATTTCGTAAACTTCCTTGCGTTGTTGATGGGGCCACGGCACGTCAACTTTTTCATATTCCAGACTCATTTGAGCCAGAACATCTCTAACCATTGAGCAGTAACCGCATCCATCTAAGTTATAGAGCTTCATCGTTTAAAAATCACCTTGAATCCCACCAGTGGGTTTTATTTCCCATGGCTTGCCACGGCTTTTAAATAAAAATCTTTACCGGATACCCCGTCCGCTTGCGGCGGAGCCGTTCATTTTTTTATGGCGCAGGGCATCATCACAGCATCCGTCATTCCGTGAATTTTCTTTTTATCCTGTGGACAAAGTGTCGCCAGAATGCCCGCCAGATGGGTGGTGTTTTCCACCACAAAATAATAAGGTGTCAGCCGCACCCGGCTCTGCATCGTTTCCATCTTGCCCGAGTTTTGGTCCAGATAGGAAACCGGTACTCGTTTTCCCTTGTAAAACTTCTGTAAAATCGAAGTTTGGTCGGGGAAACTCTGTAATCCTTTCGTCAGAGTTTCCTGCCATACCTCTCCGGAAACATCGTGTCCTACCACAACCCCACGGCTTCCCCATGATTCTGGTGAGAAACCCGAAGGCTTGATCACCATTTCCCGTTCCTTTTGGGTCAAACCCATCAATTCTTGCCAATCCTGAACCGGAGAGCCTTTCAACTCCAATCCCGGGATCACTCCATAAGGAGGCATTGAGCGGGAGTCCAGTATCCAGGTTTCAGGAATTAGATGAGATAAGGTGTCAAAAGTTTCAGAACCCAAGGTTTTTTCCCAATTCGGTTTCAGGGAGGGGTGGTGGAATAATGCAAAACTGAGCTTTTCTTCCAAACAGGTTTTGTAGGGAGGGGTGGTCACGACCTGGCCTTTTTTTGCCGCATACATCATCAACTCGGATTTTGGGATATTTTTGAGGTCAAATAACTCGAAAAAACGGTACAGGACATCGACCCGAAGCCATTGCCCCGCATCCAGGATGAACAAGCCCTCCTCACGGAACTGAACCTCTCTGGGGTGAACTGTGTAGACCCCCTTTTTATTTAACAGGCTTGCAAGCCATTCCATCTCGCTGCGATAGTCTTGCGCCTCATCAGAAACGACAATGGCGACACAGGGGTTTTTCTCTTTGGCGAGAGATTCGGCCATTTTGTAAAACAGGGTCGGGATCCCGCCCTCGGTATCACCAACAATCTGCCAGGAGGGGTCCTTATAAAGGGACATGAGTTCAGCCGTCAGGCCAAACCCTCCGGGAACCGAGTCGAGTTCCGTCACAGCAAATCCATTCTCCGTGACAATCACATCGGGTCGAAGCAGTGACGGCAAGGTTTGGCGAAACCGCTTCATTCTGCCAAACTCGACCAATTCCGGGGGTTTCCCCGCATCCAGATATTGTGCGAACCATTTCGGGCAAAGCCCTTTCACACTTTCCAGGTAAAGTTTGTTCCAGGCGGTGTAGAACTTTAGAAGATGAGGACCAAGCTGATGAAAAAACTCTACATCTTCTGATGAGAGAAAAAATGGTTCCGGCGAAATCCGCCAGCTGTTTCCAGAATCTTCCGCATCCGCAAACAAACCGGAACGGGTCAGCGAGGTCTGGATTTCAGTGCAAATATTTTCGGGTTGGGCAATCATGGGTTTTCATACATAAAAAAACTAATCTTATAGAGAATTGGCAACGCCTCATTAAGCCGAGATAACTCTTTGCTTGCTAAACAAAGCTACGGCACATTGCCACCGGCGGCTCGCCGGTTACCAAATTAGATGTTACAATGTTCACGTTGTAATGCAATCACTTAGATGAGGAGCGTATGGAAAAAGATTCAAAACAGGTCATTCCCCTGTTCCCCTTGCCCTCAACGGTATTTTATCCCGGTACGCCTTTACCTCTGCATATTTTTGAGCCCCGGTACCGGCAGATGACCGCCGATGCCCTGGAAGGTGAGCGCAAAATTGGTATGGTTCTGCTGAAGCCAGATTGGGAAGCGGCCTATTTTAACCGGCCCGAAATATTTCCCATGGGTTGTGTGGGAAGCATTGAGAAAGAAATCCGCCACCCTGACGGAAAATATAATTTTACCCTGGTTGGGCTCCGCCGGTTTCGCATCTTAAGGGAAGTGGATGGAAAACTCTACCGTTGTGCGGAAATTGACCTGCTCGAAGAACAGAATGAACAGGAAATTGGTGAAAAACCCAATGTCACCCGTGACGGTTTGATTGAGAGGTACAGGGAGTTCACCAGTCTGATCCCTAAGAATAATTCGTTGAAAGAGGAACCGGACTGGAACCTGGGCAATTTACTCAGCCAGTTTGTGGACCGGTTTGCATATAGGCTGGATCTTTCTCTTGAACAAAAACAAACTTTTCTTGAAGAGCAGGATGTGCTCCGCCGCGCGGAATTTCTTCACGACTTCCTGAAAATGAAAATCGACCTCGTCCGCCTCTCCAAAATCCGTAATATCACTCCCGACTCCGCCCGCTGGAACTAACCCTCTCACGAGGGAGGCTGATAGCAATGGCTTTATTTGGCTAGCATAAAGTTGTCTCGGCTTGACGAGCTCTTGCTAGTTACCCCTGCGGTTAGCAGCCACTAGGCGTGGGGCCAGCACTGCATTGCCCATAAAGCTTACAGAGTCCTCAGGCGCAACACTTTAATGATCTTCCCCTGCGTTATATTCTTCATTAACCTTCATGCCCTGCAAGGGTAAGAGCTATGGTCGAATATCACGGCTACAATGATGACTTACGTAAAGCTCTCCCTGCCAGCGGCGGCTCGCTGCGGAATGATCAAACTTAAGCAGGTCACTGCGCCATCGGCTTTTTCGAATTCGCTCATTTCCAGTTCGAGGGTCTCTAATCCATGCGCACGAATTTGTTCGCGGACATTTGGGAATCCGGTGGGTATCAGAACACTGTTTCCCAAGGCCAGGCAATTGGCTGCATAAGATTCGTTTTCGTTTACTTCAATCCAGTCAAATTGCTTCAGGTGTGAAGAATCCACCCGGGAGGGATCTAATATTATTAGATTGTTGCCAAGATAGGTTGCGGCGCTTTTGAGATGCAATCCTTTAATCACGGCAACCGGAACTACTTTTTTAGATGTGAGTTTGGAGAGCGCTACCATGGCCTGCAAATTGGTGCGTTTCGAAAGACCAACAAAAATCGTGTCGGGAGTGTTCATCACGTCCCCGCCATCAAGCGTTGTGGGGGAGTCCAGGGTCACGCAATCCCGGTGCATTTTCAGCACGCTGGCAATGGATTGGGCTTCCTCTTGTCGCGAGGGTGCTTTCATCGGGCAAAGCAGGATTTTATCTTGCAGAATGACAGCCGTATCTTCCACAAACGTGGCATCGGGCAAATGGTCCTGGGCAGGCAGGTGCTCCACCTTGCCCCCAACCTCTTGCAGGGCTTCGACATAACATTCGTGTTGCCGCAGAGCGCGAGCCAGGTCGATATTATTTTTTTGTGGATGTTCCGATAAAGCCTGAGAAAATTTTAGTCCGGGTTTTCTCACCAGCGCTGTGAATGCATGCATGAGGCGACTTAGTCGCAGGTGGGGGTGTTCATCAGCCGGGAGAAATAAAGCATGGGAAAAAACTTTTTTGCTTTCCTGAAGATTTTCATAGTGGCTTTGCTGGGTTTGAGTCCCGTCGCGATTTTATCGGGCCGGGCGATATAAGTCAGCCCATTTATCAAGATGAAATCATGGCGGTTGAAGCGCATGACTTTACGTTGGTATTCGTCGGGGTGGCCAAATATTTCATCCAGTTTAGGAACAAACTTTTCATCCATTACATAAAGTTCTCCATGCATCATTCCGGCATTGTCTGGAGTTGGCTCGATGTTCACCAGCCCCAGTCCTTCCACTCCCCCGTTATCGATGGGAATTTTGTTGAAAACCCGTCGCCAGGCCGAGAGAGTCACCGAAGATTTGGATATATATTCCAGACCCTTCTCTTTAAAATAATCTTCATTGATCAATTCTCCATACGCGAAAAAATTAACGACATCAGCCATTATTAAATCTCCTGTTCCAAGTCATTTAACCTAGGGGCTTTATTTGATTTTTCCCCAAAAGTACCTGGCAAAGAACTTGCCGGGTATAGGGGAGTATGATAGTATCAAAAAATTCATTCCTATGTGGTCGTCATTTTCATTTTGATGGAAGAAAGTTTTCAGTTAGTGGCGATTTTTGCAAATGAATTAAAATGTTTTAAAATTTTCTAAAGAATCCGATTCAAGAGGGATATTTCTTTTTAATTAAAGGAGTTGTATATGTCAGCCAAGGTCATCACGATTTCCGATGCGGAATTTGAGCAAACGGTTCTAAAGTCTGACAAGCCGGTTATGCTGGATTTCTGGGCTGAATGGTGCCAGCCGTGCAAAATGCTTTCACCCACCGTTGAAGAGCTTGCCGGGGACTTTGAAGATCAAATCCTGGTTGGGAAATTAAATGTGGACGATAATCCCAATACTGCGACCACTTATGGCATCCGTGGTATCCCCACGCTCCTTTTCATTAAGGGAGGGCAGGTGGTTCAGCAGGTTGTGGGGGTAAAATCGAAAGCGGAGATTAAAAAGGTCATCGAGGAAAACCTGTTAGCGTAAATCGCTCGGTTTTCTGTATAGGCTTGAAAACAAATAACTAAACCCCTTTTCCCGTGTGGGAAAAGGGGTTTTTGTATTGCAGTAATTATATAGAGGTGTAAACTGGATTTAGTCCCAAGTTTTCAATCATTTCTATATCTCTTTTCGGGTCCTGACCCTTGGTTGTAAGATAGTTGCCCCCCAGAATTCCGTTGGCACCGGCAGAAAAGAGTTGCTCCTGCTGGTCGGCCAACACCTCTTCCCGTCCTCCACAGACGAACAGGTCGATATCCGGTAAAACCAGGCGCAAAAGGGCGATGGTTCTAAGGGCTTCGTAATGTGGCATGGGTTCCAGATGCTCCAGCCCGGTTCCTTCAACCGGCTTGAGAAAATTGATGGGAAACGATTGCGTGCCCAAATCGCGAATGGAAAAAGCCAGTTCGGCCCTTTGGGCGAACGATTCTCCCATCCCGAAGATTCCGCCTACGCAGACCTGTAATCCTGCATTCTTGGCATTTTGCACGGCATTCACTTCATCCTCATAGGTATGAGTGGAAACGATCTTATCAAAATGGCTTTTTGCGGTTTCCAGATTATGGTGGCACCGATCCAGCCCGGCTTCTTTCAATTCCTTTAAATGTTCCAATGGCATCAGGCCCAGGGAGCAACAGGTTTCAAGCTGGGTTTCAGCTTTGATACGCTTGACGGCCTCAATCACCCTGTCCAGTTCCTTCCGGTCATCGAGAGAAGTTCCGGAGGCAACGATAGAGAATTCGTTGGCTCCAAAAGCTTCTGCCTCTTTTGCGGCGGCAACAATTTCTTCCACATCCATCAACTCATATTCCGGCGAATCGGTCTTAAACGAGCTGGATTGGGAGCAGAAGGAGCAGTCCTCCTGACACCGACCGGATTTTGCGTTGACGATGGAGCAGATTTTAACGTTCTTTCCTTTAAACCGGTCACGGATGCGGTCGGTCCCGATAAAGAGATAGTCCAGTTCTTCACGGGTCAGGGATTCCAGTTGCAAAGCCTGTTCATAGGATATCGACTCGCCTTTTAAGGCGGTATCGACCATATTATCTATCAATTCAGTTCGCATTGAATTTTTAGTTCTCCAAGGGTTAAAATCCCACCAGTGGGTTTTGTTTCCCGTGGCTGGCAGGTCTTTTAAAATAATACTTTATATAGGATACTCAGCCCTCTTGCAGCGGGGTCGTTCGTTGAATGCCTTATCATAGTGTTTCTTCATTCATAACTCAATAATTTCACCAATTTTTCCACAGAATGGACAGGGGCCATACAGGTTCCCTGCCTGCAGACATAAGCGGTGGCTTTGCCATTTACCAGTTTCCGGTCTTTTAACAGGGGGATCCCAATATTTTCAATTTCGTCCTCATAGGCGAAGGCAAAAACCGCGTTTGGGTAAAACCCTTGGCGCAGGGTTTTGAGTAATTCTTGCGTTGCCGGGTCGTTTCTCTTTCCCACCACGGCGACCTCTTTGAGTCCCCCGAGATACAAATGCAGGGCCTGGAGCATGAAAGCTGAGTTGAGGCCATACTCCATCAGTTCTTCATTAAAGTCCAAAAATATTTTTTCTGCTTTGAGGGCCAGGGCGGGTTCGGTCAGATAGGCGGAAAGCCGCAGAAAGGCCAGGGCGGCGTTGCTGTTTCCGGAAGGTTCTACCCCGTCGTAGCCACTGATTTGCCGCACCAGCAGTTCCTCCCCATCGCTGGCGGTCTCGTGAAACGTCCCGGTCTCACCGTGGAATTTATCCTCCACCCTTTGCATCAATTCGTGAGCCGTTTGAATATAATGAGGTTCATAGGTGGCTTCATACAAGTCCAGACAGGCGGTGGCGGTGGCGGTATAATCGTATAGATAACCGTCATAGCGGGCTTCTCCATCGCGATAGCGCCGCAGGATTTTTCCTTCGGGTGTTCGTAACTGGGAAAGAAGGAACTCCATTGCGCGGGCAGATTTTTGTATCCGGTCGGTATCGTCCAACACCCTTCCTGTTTTTGCCATGGCGCTGATCATCAGGGCATTCCAGGAGGTGAGTATCTTGTCGTCGAGCAGAGGGCGGATGCGCTGACTGCGGACCGTAAGCAACTTGTCACGGGCTATTTTCAGTTCGGCCTTGAAATCGGCTTCCTGCATACCCACTTCTTTGGCGACGGTTTCCGGCCCTCGGGTAATGTTGAAAATATTTTTTCCCTCAAAATTCCCAGCCTGGGTAATGTTGTAATAGGGAATCGCCACACTTGCTGTTTTTCTTCCCAGAACCTGTTCGACTTCCTCCTGGGTCCACACATAGAACTTGCCTTCCACCCCTTCGCTGTCCGCATCTTCGGCGCTGAAGAAAGCTCCTTCTGTAGAAGTCATGTCCCGGTCGATATATTGCAGAAGATCATTGGCAAAATCAGCAAACTCTTCCTTGCCGGTGATCTGATAGGTTTCGATCAGGGCGGTGGTGAACAGGGCGTTGTCATAGAGCATTTTTTCGAAATGTGGCACCAGCCATTTGTAATCCGTGCTGTAACGGGAAAGGCCTCCTCCGATCTGGTCATAAATTCCCCCGAACTTCATGGCCTTGAGCGTGTTTTCCGTCATCGTCAGGCTGTTGGAGTGGCCGGTGCGGTGGTAATGCCTGAGCAGGAGAGATAGACCCATAGAAGGCGGAAACTTGTTTTGCTGTTGAAACTGAAAACCGTGATTGAGCGGGTCGTAATGTTTTTCAAAAAGCTCGACAGCTTTGTCTTCTCCTTCGAAGCACAAGTCATCAGGTTCGGCGGAACTTTGTTCACGTAGAGAGGTTTGGCGGATATAGCCCATCACGTTTTTGGTCTGCTTGTCAATTTTGTCCTGCTCGTTCTTCCATGTATTGGTGAGAAACTGAAGAACATCCAGGAAAGAAGGCAGATTGAACCGGCGTTCGGGCGGGAAATAAGTGCCCCCATAAAACGGAATTCCGTCTGGAGTCAGAAACACATTAAGCGGCCATCCACCCTGCTGGCCCAAAGCCTGAATGGCCTGCATGTAAATGCTATCGACGTCGGGCCTTTCCTCGCGGTCTACCTTGATGGTTACAAAATTTTCATTGAGCACCGCCGCCAGGACAGGGTCTTCAAACGATTCGCGTTCCATCACATGACACCAGTGGCAGGTGGCGTAGCCGATGCTCACCAGAACCGGCAGGTTTTTCTCTTTGGCGATCTTAAACGGTTCATCGCTCCACGCGTGCCAGTCCACCGGATTGTGTGCGTGTTGCAGAAGATAAGGACTTTTCTCGTTGACGAGTGAATTTGTGTAAGCGTGTTCAACCATTTTTTCTGTTTGCGTTATATTTTTCTTTGTCCAGTTAAAGGTTTGCAAAGCGCTGAAAAAAATCCGGAAACGATTTTTCTACGCATGTTGGATTTTTAATGCGGATGCCCGGAATTTTTAATCCGGCCACCGCAAAACTCATAGCCATGCGGTGGTCGTCGTAAGTTTCAATTTCGGCCCCTCTATAGTCCCCCGGTCGAATAACAAGGTAGTCTTCTCCCGTTTCGACTTCTGCCCCCAGGCGGGTTAATTCATTAGCCAGGGCTAAAATTCGGTCGGTTTCCTTGATCCTCAAGTTGCCGATTCCCTGGATCACGGTTTCCCCTTCGGCAAAAAGGGCTGTTACGGCTAAGGTCTGGACTGCGTCCGGCATATTATTCATATTGATGGTGATTCCCTTTAAAGGGTTTCCTTTAATTTGCAGTGTGTTGGATTTTTTTTCTACCCGGCAACCCATTTTTTCCAGAACGGAGGTGAATTGCGCGTCTCCCTGAACACTGTGTGGGTTGATATCGGTGAGGGTCACCTCTCCACCGGTCACCGCTGCCGCCGCCAAAAAATAAGAGGCACTCGACCAGTCGCTTTCCACTTGGTAGGTTTGGGCGTTATAACGATCTCCCGCTTTAACTTTGAAACGCTGGTAACTCTCATTTATCACACTAACGCCAAAGGTCTTCATGATGTCGAGCGTAATGTCGGCATAAGATTTTGAGGTGAGATCCCCCTGGATATGAATGCAGGTGTCGTTCTTGAAATAAGGAGCCGAAAGTAAAATGGAAGTGAGATACTGACTACTTTTATCGCCAGCAAGTTGAACCTCTCCACCCGGCACCTCCCCACCTGCAATATCTATCGGCGGGCAACCGTTGCCGTTTGCCGATACCGCTTTGACCCCCATTTGTGTGAGGCAATGCAAAAGATCTGCTAGAGGCCTCTGGCGCATTCGTTCATCACCATCCAGCCGGGTTTTGCCGGGTACCAATGCCGAAAAGGTGGTCAAAAACCGCATGGTAGTTCCGGCGTTGCCGATAAAAATATCTTCTTCAGGCGTAGACAGTTTCCCGCCTCTGCCGGAAACGATGAAAGCTTCTTTTTCCTCCTGAACCGAGATGCCGAAGGCTTTCAAGGCACGGATCATGTGCTTCGTGTCATCGCTGACCAGGGGTTTTTCTAACCGGCATTCACCATCGGTGAGTCCCGCGATCAGCAATGCCCGGTTGGTATAGCTCTTGGAACCGGGAACGGTAATGGTCGCTTGAAGATTCTGTACAGGTTTAATTTCTATCAAAGTCTGGAAAATTGAGGGTCAAAAAAAGGGCGGATGAATTGCCAAAACCGGAACTATTGAATTATCACAGATTTCTTACAATATACCATACCCCTTGGCAGGGATGGCTACTGGGCAAGGGCTGTTTTAGCTGAGATGAGTTGTTGTTCGCCCAATAAAGCCATTGATAGTCGCCACCGGCCGCTGGCCGGTTGTTTCGTTTAGGGGATTCTGATATGATCAGGTTTTCTTAATGTTTTCTGCGAAGGTTTTGTTATGTCTATGTATTTAAAGGCTCTTTTGTGGTGAAAAATGGGTATGGCCAAGGATGAAAAAGAATCTTTATGGTACCGGGTGTGGGAGCACCGGTCGCTGAAAGAAAAACAGCGTCTGCGCTCGTTTATTCCTTACATCTTGTATGGAATACTTGTTTTTTACGGAATCATTTATTTGTCAATTCTCAATGAGGTCAATCGAGAAAGGACAGGAGTCACTGTTAAAACCGGGTTTGGCGGAGATACTCAGGCCATTGTTGATGCTCGTGAAAAGGAAGAAGCAGAAATAAAAGAAAGTTTTAAATTTTCTCGCAAACGCGTCTCCGGCGGCCACTAGGCGCCAGCCAGCGGCTGGTGGCAATGAGCCGTAGCCTTATCTGGCGAACAAAGAGTTATCTCGGCTTTACGGGCCATTTTTTTGCTCCCTCTTTTTTAAAGAGGGCCAGGGTGATTTACATTATTCAGGTTTGTTGAAATGAAACGTTTAGTATTTATTTCGAACTGGTTTTACCTGTTTTCTCTCTGTCTATGGACCGGAGGGATGTTCCTGCTTGGTATTCTGGTGGAAATCATGGTGCGGATTAACCTGAAAGACCAGCCACAAGTTGCCAGCACGATCATGAACAAGATCATGGATGTTTTTAATGTCCATATCATTTATACCTGCATCACATTTATGGTATTGGCCGAGGTGATTAAATTTCTGGTGGCCAAATACAGTTCTGCCGGTTACGAGCCGCAAGTAGTGACTAAACGCAAATACACCCGCGAAGTGTGCCTGGCGGTTATGATAGTTCTGGCATTGTATATTGGCAATATTCTCAGGCCGGAGATGCATGCCATGGACAAGCTCAAAAAAGCCAATCCCGCAGATCAGAAACTGCAAATCCAGTTTGATCGCTACCATTCCAAATTAACCTGGATCTATACAGTAAATATGTTCCTGGGCTTGACGTTGTTCTATATTAACGGTAAAGAGATGGCGCGCTTCCGGGCAACGCCCGGAGGCAGTGAGCTGTAACTTTGAGCCGTTTAAATCCATTGAGCGCGATAAGGGATTTTTCAGTTTTCCCGCAGAAATTCCCTATGTTCCTTAAACAGACTCTGGCAGGTGCCACATTTTTTCTTTTTTTCGGTGTGTGGGTTTCTTCTGCCCTGGCGAAACATGCTGGTGAAAAACACGATGTTCCTGGAGAACCTGAAATCTCCATCGCCCAGTCCGATCCCAATGATACTTCTGATATGGCTTTCATTCGAGGAGGCAAGTTTGTCCGGGGTTCCAATTTTGAAGAAAACAAGGCGGCTTTTAAAATTTGCAAAAAGCATGATAGATCCTGCAAACTCTGGTGGTTTGCCGATGAGTACCCCCTGAAACTGGTTATATTACAAACTTATTTGATAGATATCTACGAAGTGAGCAATGAAAAATATCTGGAGTTTGTGCAAGCGACCGGACATCCTCCCGCTCTGGATGATTCCTGTGCCACCGATGCGTGTCGGGAAGGAAACTTGTGGAAGGGAGCTTCTTTTCCGTCGAGGATTCGCAAGCAACCTGTTACACAGGTGAGCTGGTATGATGCCGAGGTCTACTGCAAATGGAGGGGCAAGCGTCTGCCTACAGAAGCGGAATGGGAAAAAGCCGCCCGCGGCCCCAGCGGCAGCATGTACCCATGGGGAAACGCTTTTCCCAAGCGCAGGGCTACATTCAAGCGAAAATGGCAGGGACCCAACACCATGACCAATGTTGGCAGTTACCCCAACGGAGTCTCGGTTTATGGAGTACACGATATGGCGGGCAATGTTTGGGAATGGGTGAGCGATTGGTATGACCGTACTTATTACAACAGAGGAACTAAAAACAATCCCAAGGGCCTGGCTACAGGAGAATTTAAATCCCTTCGCGGGGGGTCTTGGGTCAATTATGCCAGTACCCTGCGGAGTGCACTTCGCCGGTGGAGTCAGCCCAATGTCAGGTTCAACGATACTGGTTTTCGTTGTGCCAAGTCCGTACCCCTTGAGTAGGGAAATAATTAACGGCATTTCTGAAAATTGTTTTTGGCCACCGGCGAGCCGCCGGGGGCAGATAGCAAAGGCTAATCAAGCCGAGACAACCTTTTGCTAGCCAATAAAAGTTATTATCCCTTCGGGGCATGAAGGCTAAGGAAGAATATAACGTGCTCGTAGGCCCCACGCCTAGTGGTTGCCTTAGAGAAAATGTCCGAATAAATAGAGATCTCTTGAAATTCCATGACTGACAAACCAAAACGATCTGATGAGTTGACAGACCGGGAACGGGAGTTGTTAAAACCCTATGTCTCGGATGTGGATGCCAATGTGTTTGCGCTTGAAAACCTGAACCCTGAAGTGATCGGCGGGGCTCTGGCCCGTTACAGCCGGGCACCAACCGGATTCAAAGAAACGGTGGCGCGTGAATTTCTGAATCCGGATGGTAGCCCAAATGATGTCAAAGGCTCCCAGATGATCGACCGGGTGGTCAACAAGTTCGGCGATGAGTCTGTGGCCGAGTTGGCTGTCGCTCCTCTATGCATTGAAGAAATCTCCAACCTGATGACCAAGGTCATCGAGGATTGCAGGATTGGAGGTTCTCCCATCGAAGAGTCAACCCGTTATGTTCTTTACGATGCCAAAAAGAACGGTCGCTGGCGTTATGTGTGCCCGGATGATATCAAAGAGTCCGGGCTCGGTAATGCTTTTGTGGCAAACATGGATTTTATTTTTGCAACGTATGCCGAAATGGTGGAACCCATGCAGGCGTTGTTCCGCAAGCGTCTCACTCAGGATGCGTTTGAAATTGAAGTGGAGCGGGATGGAAAGATTCAAAAGGCGGGGTTGAAGTCTCTGCAAGGCGAGAACGAAATCAAAGCCCATCGTATCGCTTACAATTTTACCATCCGCAGTGCGGCGTGCGATGTGATCCGCTGTATCCTGCCTGCCTGCACCCAGGCCAATGTCGGATTGGTGGGCAACGGGCGGTATTACTCCGGCCTGATCAGCAAACTGCTGTCCCACGATTTAACAGAAGCGCATGGGCTTGCCGAGGCGATTCGAAAAGCCCTCAATACTCAGATTCCCACATTTATCAAGCGGGCGGGGCGAAATTCTTATCGCATGGAAAATCGCGATAAAATGCGGCAACTGTGTCGGGAGCTTTTTGCGTCGGTCCAGATCGAAACATCAATGGAAGTGGAACTACTGGAGGATAGCCCTCAAGACCAGTGGGTCAACCTGCTATCCAATATGATTTTCCCTTTTGTCCGGCTTTCCTCCCGTCAGATTCGCGAAATCGTGAAGTCTTTACCCGAAGAACGCAAAAAACAAATTTTTGCGATCTATATCGGATCCAGGCAGAGCAAGCGCGACCGTGCCGGCAGGGCTTTGGAATATGGCTATCCCATTCAATTTGATATTCTTGCCGGATTCGCCGAATACCGTGACCTACAACGCCACCGCATGCTCACCCAGCAAAGGCAAGATTTAGGAGTCGACCTGGGTTATTCAGTACCGGAGGAAATTGACGAAATCGGCATGGGCCAAAAGGTGCAGGAATGTTTTGAGCGCACCGAGTCTTTGCACCGCGACCTGAAGCGGGCCGGTATGGAGCAGGAGGCGCAATATGCCACCTTGTTCAATCACTATATCCGCTGGAATATGGGCATGAACCTCAGGGAGTTGGGGCATTTTGTAGAACTGCGTACCCAGAAAGCCGGTCATCCCAAATACCGGCGCACGACGCAAATGATGGCCCGCCTCTATCTCAAACGCCATCCGGAGATGGAACCGATTCTGCAATTTGTAGACTACAATGACTACGATGGCGGCATCACCCGTGCCGACCAGGAAGCCCGTACGGCCCGCAAAAGCCTTGCCTCCAACCTCCTCGATGACCAAGACCACTAGTCAGCGTGCCGCTGGACCCAGCTTAAAATAGCTTTTGCCGGCTGGCAAAGAGTTGTCTCGGCGTAATCAAGCCCTTGCCAGTTTACCCCTACGGGGCATGAGGGCTAATGATGGGGATATCACGGCCTCCCCTGCTAAGGGGTTAGAAAAATTTCGGATTTTATGGTAGGCTTATGCGCTTTTATATTCCCCCAACCCATTCTTTACTGAGAGAGAAAAAGTGATGAAGATAGGTATCCCTAAAGAAGTTCATGCTGGCGAAAAACGGGTGGCTACCACCCCGGATGTCGCGAAGCAGCTTATCAAACTGGGTTTTGAAGTTGCGATTGAAGCAGGCGCGGGTTCTGCGGCCCATTATTCAGATGCTTCTTACGTTGAAGCAGGCGTAACGGTTGTCAAAAATGCCCAGGAGGTCTGGACAGACAGTGACATTATTTTAAAAGTTCGCGAGCCGGAGTTGAACCCGGATCTGCAAAAAGAAGAAATCGATTTACTGCATGAAAACCAGATACTGATCACTTTTCTTTGGCCGGCGCAGAATCCGGAAATGCTCAAGAAGCTGGCTGAGAAAAAAGTGACGGCTTTGGCGATGGACATGATACCGCGAATATCGCGTGCTCAGAAACTGGATGCGCTCAGTTCGATGGCGAATATTGCCGGATACCGGGCAGTGGTCGAAGCGGCCCAGCATTTTGGCCGGTTTTTCACCGGGCAGATCACCGCAGCAGGTAAAGTTCCGCCTGCTAAAGTCATGGTGATCGGTGCGGGGGTTGCGGGCCTTGCAGCCATCGGTGCGGCAAAGAGTATGGGCGCTATTGTGCGGGCTTTCGATACCCGACCGGAAGTGAAAGAACAGATCGAGAGTATGGACGCGGAGTTTTTGGAACTCGATTTTGAGGAAGAGGGTTCGGGCACCGGTGGATATGCGAAAGTGATGAGCAAAGAATTTATCGAAGCGGAAATGGCCCTCTTTGCGGAACAGGCGAAGGAAGTGGATATCATCATTACCACTGCGCTGATTCCCGGAAAACCGGCACCGGAACTGATCTTGGAAGATATGGTCATGTCCATGAAAGACGGTAGCGTGATCGTAGATCTTGCCGCTGAACGGGGAGGCAACTGCAAGCTGTCTGAAGCGGGAAAAGTGGTCAAGGTTCATGGTGTTTCGATCATCGGCTACACCGACTTGCCCAGCCGGATGGCTGCGCAGTCCAGCCAGTTGTATGGAACGAATTTGCGCCATCTTTTAACGGATATGTGCCCGAACAAGGATGGCAATGTTGTGGTCGATTTCGACGATGAAGTGGTTCGCGGAGCTACGGTTGTCAAGAATGGTGAAATCACCTTCCCACCGCCGGCGCCCAAACTTTCGGCGGCGCCTGCCAAACCGGCAGAACCGGCACCCCCTCCCGTGGAGCCTAAGGAAGATAAACCTTCATGGGTGGGACCGGCTCTCACTTTCGGGATCGGGGCTCTGGGCTTGGTTGGGCTGGGTGCTGTTGCGCCTGCCTCCTTCATGGCTCACTTTACGGTATTTGTCCTGGCCTGCTTTGTGGGCTATATGGTGGTCTGGAATGTAACAGCGGC
>DODH01000087.1:0-1213 GCA_003545625.1 Nitrospina sp. | reverse complement strand
AGTTCGGGGGAAAAGGTGATCATGTGGGTGGCGGTGTTTGCTGTACTGATAACATCAATTAATATTGTAGGCGGATTCGCGGTAACGCGCCGCATGCTTGAAATGTTTCGTAAATAGGAGGCGATGAAATGAGTCAGGGATTAGTCACCGCCTCTTATATAGGGGCAACCGTTCTTTTTATTCTGGCGTTAGGCGGGTTGAGCAGTCCGGAAACGGCAAGGCGCGGTAACCTGTATGCCATGATCGGTATGGCTATTGCTCTCGTAGCAACCATCGCGGGGGTTACGGGCAATGTAGAAATTTTGATGGTGGCGTTGCTGGTCGGAGGCAGTATTGGCCTGGTTCTGGCGCGCCGTGTGCAAATGACCCAAATGCCCGAGCTGGTTGCTATTTTGCACAGTCTCGTAGGGTTGGCCGCCGTCCTGGTCGGATTTGCCAATTTTATGGACCCGGAACGGTTGCAACATTACAGCGGTATCGAATTGACGATTCATGATGTGGAGACTTATTTGGGAATCCTCATTGGTGCCGTCACCTTGTCGGGTTCCGTTATTGCATTTGGAAAACTCAGCGGAAAAATCACCGGCAAGGCCATGTTATTGCCTGCCCGGCATTTTCTCAACCTGGGCCTGTTGATTGGCTCAATTTATTTGTGTCATTTGTTTGTTGAGCAATCCGCTGCAGGGGGTGGGATCATGCCCCTGTATATCATGACGGGAATTGCTTTGCTGTTCGGGATTCATATGGTCATGGCCATCGGCGGGGCCGACATGCCTGTTGTAATATCCATGCTCAATAGCTATTCGGGCTGGGCTGCGGCGGCTACCGGGTTCATGCTCAATAACGATTTACTCATTGTTACCGGTGCACTGGTCGGCAGTAGCGGTGCTATCCTGAGTTACATCATGTGCCGGGCGATGAACCGTAAGTTTCTGTCAGTTATTGCCGGAGGCTTTGGTACGACATCAGGTAGCGGTTCCTCATCTGCAGAAGAAGGCGAACAGGGTGAAGTGGTTGAAGTACAAGCCCCCGAGGTTGCCAGCCTGCTGGCCGAGGCAAAAGAAATTATGATCATTCCGGGTTATGGCATGGCGGTCGCCCAGGCCCAGCACATTGTATGCGAGATCACCAAAACGCTGAGGGCCAAAAAAGTGAATGTGCGATTTGGTATTCATCCTGTTGCCGGGCGTATGCCAGGGCATATGAATGTTTT
>DODH01000162.1:580-3441 GCA_003545625.1 Nitrospina sp. | reverse complement strand
CGTGCGCTGGGAAATTTGTATCTGGAGTTACCCTTTTTTCTCGGTGGCAGTGATGACAAATCGGTTTACCATTTTGAGGAAGCGGTTCGTCAAAGCCCTGATTATGTTGAAAACCATCTTGGACTGGCCCAAGCTTATTACACACAAAATAATTTCGCCTTGGCCCGGAAATCGCTTCTCACTTTACGGCGTCTGACCGATAATGTTGCGGATGATGAGGACCTTTTAAATTTCAGGACCCAAGGCCAGGAGTTGATGAAAAAGCTGACCCATGATTAAAGAAATTAGAATCCGCAATTTCGCCATCATAGAAAATCTATCGGTGAATTTTGAAAAAGGCTTGAATGTGCTGACGGGTGAAACCGGCGCGGGTAAATCCATCATCATCGACGCGCTGAATCTCCTGCTTGGAGGCAGAGCAGATACCGACTCCATTCGTTCTGGAGAAACCACCGCTTTTGTGGAAGGGGTGTTTGAAGTTACCGATCCCCTTACTCTCGACTTGATTCGGGAATCCGGCATCGAAATGGAAGAATGCGAACTTCTTGTCAAACGCCAGATTTCCAATTCCGGAAAAAATCGATGCCTGCTCAATGACAGCCCCGTCACGGTTTCCACCCTGGCAAAAATCGGCGACCGCTTGGTGGACCTGCACGGACAACACGATCACCAGGCCCTTCTTCATCCTGAAACCCATATCGATCTTTTAGACCTGTACGGCAAATCCAGAGATCTGCGGGATGAGTTTGCCCAAAAATTCTCGGACTACCAGGCCCAAACAAAAAAACTGCAATCCATGAAAATGGATGAACAAGAACGGTTACAAAAAGAGGAGTTCCTGAACTTTCAACTCTCCGAAATTGATACGGCCGGACTTTCAGAAGAAGAGGAAGAAGAAATCAAGGCAGAGAGCAATAAACTGAAACACGCCGGAAAAATACGCGCAGGCCTGCAACAAAGCCAATCCCTGTTAACTGATGACCAGGGTTCCATATTAGAAAACCTGGGGCAGGTTTTGAAAGAACTGGAATCTGTGCTTCAGATCGACCCCGGTCTGGCAGAAACGGTTGAGCGGTCCCGCTCCGCCTACTATGAACTGGAAGAGGTGGTGGACTCTTTGCGCAGTTATGACCGGTCTTTGGAGTTCAATCCCAATCGGCTGGAAGAAATTGAAGACCGGCTCGCCGAGATAAACGGACTGAAACGAAAATATGGTAACGATATCCCCGAAATTTTAAAACGCCGGGAACTGATCGAAGAAGAATTGCAGCAGTTGGCCTCCAATGAAGAAAACAGGAAAGCCCTGGAAGAAGAGCTGAAGCAAAAAGAAGAGGTGCTGTCTAAACTCGCCATCCGTCTGGCTGAAGAAAGGGAGTCCGCGGCAAAAAAATTTACTGGCAGTGTCGAAAAGGAACTGAAAGAACTGAGTATGGGTAGCGTCCGGTTTGGTGTACGTTTTGATTACCCGTCTGACGACGGTGGATTTATTCTATTCCGCAAAGAAAAAATGAAGGCCACGCCAACCGGATTGGGCACGTTGGAGTTTATATTTTCCCCCAACCCAGGCGAGGAAATGCGGCCTCTGGTTAAAATCGCTTCAGGCGGTGAAGTATCCCGGGTGATGCTGGCTTTAAAATCTATTTTGAACGATCAGGACACCATTCCGGTGATGATTTTCGATGAAGTAGATTCCGGTATCGGCGGCAGGGTGGCGGAAAAAGTAGGACTCAAATTGAAAAAAGTCGCCACGAGCAAACAAGTTTTTTGTATCACCCATTCCCCGCAGATAGCCGGGTTGGCTTCTTCCCATTTCCGCATTGAAAAAGAGGTGAAAGGGAAACGCACCCGGTCCAGCATTCACCTGCTGGAATATGAAGAACGCGTTGAAGAACTGGCCCGCATGTCCAGCGGTGAAACCATCACCGATGCTTCCCTCGAACACGCCCGCGAAATGCTCCGCCCCGGCCTCACGCCTAGTGGCGGCTAGTGGATTGGTTGGCGACGGCTTCGGCGGCTTTTTTGGCGGCTTCGGGGTCGCCCAGATAATAATGTTTGATGGGTTTCAAGTCCGCGTCTAATTCATAGACCAACGGAATGCCGGTAGGAATATTCAATTCCAGAATATCGTCTTCGCTGATGTTGTCCAGGTGCATGACCAGAGCTCTTAAGCTGTTGCCATGTGCGCAAATCAAAACTTTTTTTCCGGCTTTGATGGAAGGCACAATCTGATCAAACCAGTAGGGTAAAAATCGGTCGACCGTATGCTTTAAAGCTTCTGCGGCAGGCAATTGGTTTTTTGGTATGCCAGCATAGCGGGCATCTTTTGCAGGCAACCTTTCGTCATCTTCAGAAAGCGGGGGAGGGGGAGTGGCATAACTTCTGCGCCAGATTTTCACCTGCTCTGCGCCGTGCTTCTTAGCCGTTTCCGCTTTGTTCAATCCTTGCAGAGCACCATAGTGGCGTTCGTTCAGCTTCCAGGACCGGGTGACTGGAATCCACATTAAATCCATTTTATCCAGCACAATCCACAAAGTTCGAATTGCCCGCTTGAGGACAGAGGTGTAGGCCAAATCGAAGGTATAGCCTTCTTCCAGAAAAAGTTTTCCAGCCGTCTCGGCTTCCTGTTTTCCCTGTTCAGTCAGGTCAACATCGGTCCAACCGGTAAACCGGTTTTCCAAATTCCATTGGCTCTGGCCATGTCTTAAAAGGACCAACTTATACATTTTTCAGACTCCCGGCTGATCAATCCTTAAAGATAAATTCAAAGGATCTCTGTGTTATTTGGTAATTTTCTCTATGGCAACCACTAGGCGTGGGGCCAATGAGCAATAGCCCTGTCTGGTTAGCAACAACTCATCTCG
>DODH01000162.1:0-179 GCA_003545625.1 Nitrospina sp. | reverse complement strand
GCCCTTAAATTCGACCGCAATATCCCATAAATGGAAAGCAGAAGGGAGAATTTCTACCCCTTCCCGGCTAATTCCCATAAAAACATTTTAATTCAAACAATTACAATTACCCTTGGGTTTTGGGGAATCTATTTTACCTCCCCCAAAAATGGGGGAGTTGTTTAAAATCGGGCCTGTGG
>DODH01000170.1 GCA_003545625.1 Nitrospina sp. | reverse complement strand
ATCAATCGGTTTGTTTTACAAGAGGGTGGGGATTTTACTTGGAGGGTGTGGGACGAAGAGGTATGGGAATAGGGATCAAGGCCGGTTTGACATTAAAGGTCTGAACACGATCAGATTGAGTTTATAATTCTGCGGGAGTGACAATTTATACTTGACCATTTATTTTTTTGCTGTAGTATCGGCTGGGCTAGAGGGTTAAAGCTTCTTTTTGAAACCGGCTGCTTGAGCCTGCTGAAAGACTCAGCGCCCCTTAAAACTCTTTTTACCGGTTACAGCTTAAATTCCCTTCTTCCCCAACCTGGCATATATTTGCCAGGCTTTGGTTTATATTGCAAAATCAAAAGTAATTTGTATTCAGCAAATTTTCAACCGCTTTTGAAGCTGCTATAAATTTTATGCATTTACCAGCTTGACATCGTAGTGATGTAAGGTGCGGTAGTACATCACAAACTACAACGGAGAACATCATGACTAAGAAAAATATGTTTTTATCTGCAAAATTACTTGCAGGTTTTTTCATCATTTTCATCCTTAATTTGAGTACAGCAAGTGCAATTCCGAAACCTCCTCCTGAGATGGAGTCCTGGTTAAAAATGGCCAAACTCGGTCCTTATGATACTGGAAAGGAAAATTGGGATGAGATTGTAAAAAAAGCGACAGAAGAAGGAGAAGTGATTGTCTATACTTCATCTGGACGGATACAGAAATTAGTGAAACCATTTGCTAAGGTTCATCCTGGTATTAAATTAACGGTTCATGATCTTGGATCCACTCAATCGGTTGAGAAAACCATACGTGAACAGGAAGCAAATATTTTCAATGCAGACATCGTAACAACCGGGAATTCGGGGCAAGTAATACACGAGATGCTTAACAAAAATCGTCTTGTTAACTATGTGCCGCATCATTTCATCAATCGCATCCCCAAGCCATTCCGCGACCCCTTATTAATCCGGGTCAATGAAGCCATGGTGTTCCTGTATAACATGGAAAAATATTCAGAAAAACCTCCTATTTCGAATATTTGGGAACTGACTGAACCTAAATTCAATGGTCGAATCGGTATGAAAAACCCGTTGTCATCTGGATCAACTTTTATGGGCGTAATGACTTTGATCCAGCGTCCCAACGAAATGGCGGCTGCCTACAAGCGTTACAAAGGTACAGACATCAAACTATCTGATGGAGTACCCGATGCCGGATATGAATTCTGGGCACGGATTCTTCAGAATGATTTAGTCATTTTTAAATCCGGATCGAAATTGGCTGGTGCATCAGGCAAAAAAGGTCAGAAAAATCCTTTGATCGCCTTTGCCAACATGACTTATATTGCACGTAATGACTCCAAGGGTTATGTCAACAAGATTCTTAAAGAAGTTGATCCAGTTGCAAAACTGGTCTATCCCACATTCACAGCCGTTGCCCGACAGGCTCCCCACCCGAATGCAGCAAAAGTGTTTACAGCATTTCTCCTCGGAAGCACCAAGTTGAATAAGAGTTCCCAACTTTCCAAACCCTACACTAAGGGCAGAAGTATGGATTTGCTGCAGGGTCTTGCCCCTTATTTCGATCCTGGAACACGCAGCCCACGTAACGATGTGCCTTCACCCTTGGGAGGTGAAATTTGGGATGAGATGAAGGAATGGCATGTTGATGCTGATTTCATGTGGAAACAGGGAGCTAAAATCCGTGATTTCTGGATTCAACAGTCAAGCATGTGAATCTGTTAAGCGACCCATGGAGCAAATTCAACTCACTGGTATCAGGAAGTCATATGGAAAAGAAACTGCAGTTCAAAATCTGGATCTAACTGTAAATTCGGGTGATTTCCTGACAATCCTTGGTCCATCTGGTTGCGGAAAAACCACAACTCTTCGTGCCATTGCCGGACTGGAGGAACCAGACGAAGGGGAAATCCAGTTCGGTGAAAGAATCATTTTTTCAAGAAAACAAGGTGTTATCATTCCACCTGAAAATAGAAACGTAGGTTTCATTTTCCAAAGCTATGCCTTGTGGCCCCACATGACTGTGGAGCAGAATATCACGCTTGCTCTCAAGGAAAAAAAACTAAGGCGGACTGAGGTTGAAAGCCGACTCAAAAAGGCTTTGGAAATGGTCCAGATGGAACCTTACCGCAAGCGTTACCCTTCAGAACTTTCAGGCGGACAGCAGCAGAGAGTGGCTGTCTCCCGCCTGATTGCCCTCCAATCGACCATCCTGCTGATGGACGAGCCCCTGTCAAATTTGGATGCCAAGCTGCGTACAGAAATGCGCACAGAATTGAAGCGCCTTCACCGTGAGTTGGAAGCAACAACGGTATACGTAACCCATGACCAGACTGAAGCCCTTACTCTTTCAGATATTGTTGTTGTGATGGACCGGGGTCTTGTTATGCAATGGGGTACTCCATACGAAATTTACCACCACCCAAAAAATTTATTTGTTGCTGAGTTTATCGGTGATCAAAGAGTGAATCGTTTTAAAGGTACGATCAGTCATCAAAACGGTCAGGTGACACTTGATTGCGGCAAGCTGATCCTTCCTCTCAATCAAGACCTGCCATCGAACTCCGGGAAAGTTGTCGCAACGGTTCGTCCAGAAAGTATTGAGGTTTCAAATCAAGAGAAAAAGGGCTGGCTGAAGGTCAATCTGAGTTCCGTCCAGCCAACAGGTGCAAACACGATCCTGCAGGGAAGTTTGGAGGAAAATGAAATCACGCTGCTGCAGCCGGGTTTTATCCGCAAGGGAATTGATGAACCGATATGGATCAATTTCAACGCGGACAGTTTTAATTACTTTGATGAAGAAACAGAAAGAAATCTCATTATCAGGTCGACTGTATAAACATGAAATCAAACTCATTAGTTCCTGGTGAAAGTACTCAGGTTTTTTCTAGAGCCAACTTGACCTATTATATTTACAGGTTGGTCAACCGTCCTGAATTACTCATCGGTTTCTTTTGTCTGCTAATCCTCAGCTTTCTCGTCCTGACACCTTTATTGGAAATTATCAGGGATTCTCTCAGCATTCAAAGCTATGATCTTGCCTATCGTCCAAATGCAGAGATCGGCGATTTCACTCTTTTTCATTTCGAACGTGTCTTCACCGGTAAACTTTCTAACGCACTTTTCTTAAAGCCGCTGCTCAACAGTCTTGCCATCGGTGTATGTGTGACTCTCATAGGCGTTTCAGTAGGAACCCTCTTAGCTTGGCTAATAGTAAGAACAAATATCCGTTTTAAAGAAATTTTTGGGATATTAGCAGTTGTACCTTATATGATGCCCTCCTGGGTTTTGGCATTGGCCTGGTTGAGTATTTTTAAAAACGACAGGATAGGCGGTTCAGAGGGCATGATTACTTTTTTCTTTGGTATTCAGCCGCCAAACTGGGTTTCCTACGGATTTTTTCCTATTGTGATTTGCCTCTCGTTGCATTATTACGCATATGGTTATCTTCTCATGTCGGGAGCCCTGGCTAGTGTCGACTCTGAGTTGGAGGAAGCAGGATCTATCTGCGGAATGAACCGGCGTCAAATAATGTGGCGGATTACCGTACCTTTGCTGTTGCCTGCACTTGGTTCGGCCATTGTGCTTACTTTTATCCGAATCCTGGGAACTTTTGGCACGCCGGCTCTACTTGGTCTGCCAGTACGTTTCTTTACCTTTTCAACCCAGATATATGCTTCTCTTAATGCACGTAACAGTGGTGATGCCTACGTTTTAGCCTTAGTTTTGATTGTGCTGGCCATCACCTGCATCTGGATCAACAACCGGGTTTTGGGTGTTCGTAAAAGTTTTGTTACAATGACCGGAAAAGGATTTCGCTCCCGTGAAATTAAGTTAGGTCCCTGGTGTTGGCCGGCAACGATGTGCGTGTTCTTGTTCCTGGCAGCTACCGTTTTCCTGCCGCTCATGATTCTTTTGTGGGAATCTCTTATCTTTACACCAGGTGACTATAATTTTACTAATTTAACAATGGAATATTGGATAGGAGATGGAAGTATAGACGAAGTCTATGGGGAACCAGGTGTTTTTCTTAGTGATGGAATACTCAGTTCCCTGTGGAACAGTTGTAAGCTGGGTTTAACGGCCGCCTTCTTTAATGGAATAATCGGACTCATGGTCGGTTATGCGGTTGTGCGCGGCCGGGGCACGCTTCTATCTAAATGGCTGGAAGGGATTGCATTTGCACCATATATCTTTCCTTCAATCGCCTTTGGTGCAATTTACATTGGTATGTTTTCCACCTCGTGGGGACCAATTCCAGCTCTATATGGAACCTTTGCAATCCTGGTGCTGATTACTGTCGTTAAGAATCTTCCATTTACGTCGCGTACCGGAATTTCTGCCATGCTGCAGATTGATAAGTCCTTAGAGGAAACTGCAAGAGTACAGGGTATTGGCTGGTTGAAA
>DODH01000241.1 GCA_003545625.1 Nitrospina sp. | reverse complement strand
CTTCTGTATAGCCTGCACCACCGACTTCACCGAAACATATTTGGTACTGCCCTTAACGTCCACGTTATAATTTGTGGCGAGAAAATCAATAGTTTGAAACCATTCGGACTTGTCAAGCTGGGGCCGCACTCCATAAATGGTTACCGGCCGCAGGATAGCTAAGTCAAACGCCCGGCTTTTGTAGTAATAGTGGCAAAACCCTTCGATCGAGGATTTGATGGAGCCATAAAGACTACTCGGCCAAACCGGGTGGTTTTCATCGAGGGGGTGGTCCTTATCAACCGAGGGAAGAATTTGCCCAAAAACCGTGCACGAACTCATGAAGATCACCTGCTTGACCTTTGCCTTTTTGGCTTCTTCCAGCAAATCAAAGGAACCGTAGACATTGACCTTGACTAATTCATCATAAGCCTGAACCGGACCAGGGAAATGGGCCAGATGCACCAGCACTTCCACATCCTGCACGAGCTTTGCAAGGGATTCCCGATCCTCCAAGCCTCCAATGATAAAGTCTACATCTTCAAAGGTTTTCAAGTGTTCCACCACGCTACCTTCACGGATCAGGGCGCGGATTTTATGAGGAGAACCTTCCGGATTTTCTTCAACAATTTTTTTGATGAGATGGGAACCCACCATTCCGGTGATACCGGTGAGCGCTATATTCATTCCTAACCTCCAGACGGAGTACCTTATCAGGTAACAGGTTATTTCAAATGGAACTGGCCTTCACCACAAACAGGTAATGAGGCCAGTTTTTCAAACTACAGAATTTTTTATTATGGTGATCGGTAAAAACGAAGTCAACCTTTTTCCCGGTTTACAAAATAGTGCAGTGAAGTTTTTTGTTTTGCCCCAAGACTGAAAAAGCAATCAACTGTCTTCCTGAATAACGGCCTGAGCAGCAGCGAGGATGGCAGTGGGTACACGATAAGGGGAACAACTGACGTAGTCCAAACCTACTTTATTAAAAAAGTTTATCGATGCGGGGTCTCCACCATGTTCTCCGCATACTCCCAAGTGAAGATTAGGTTTGACCTTTTTCCCTTTTTCAACCGCGATACAGATCAATTGACCCAGCCCATCCTGATCCACCGTTACAAATGGGTCATGGGTCAGCAGGCCTTTTTCGAGATATTCGTTGAGGAAACTGCCGGAATCATCCCGGCTGAGCCCGAAAGCGGTCTGGGTCAGATCATTAGTTCCGAAGGAAAAGAAATCCGCCTCCACCGCAATTTCATCCGCCGTCAGAGCCGCCCGAGGAAGCTCAATCATGGTTCCTATTTTATATTTCAGATCCACACCGATTTTTTGCATCACTTCTTGGGCCACTTCCAGGATGAGTTCACGGACAACTTTGAATTCGTTTACATGCGCGACCAGCGGCACCATGATTTCCGGAAAAACTTTAATGCCCTTTTTGACCAGCTTGCAGGCCGCTTCTACAATGGCCCTGACCTGCATCCGGTAAATATCCGGGAAAGTAATTCCAAGCCGACAACCCCGATGCCCAAGCATGGGGTTAACTTCTTTCAGGCTTTCGATTTTTTTCCCCAAAGCCCCCGGCGATACTTTCATCTTTTTTGCCAGGTTTTTAATTTCAGCTGAGGAATTGGGTAGGAATTCATGCAAAGGCGGGTCCAGTAACCGCACCGTGACGGGAAACCCATCCATCACCTTGAAAATTTCCGTAAAATCCCCGCGTTGGATGGGAAGCAGTTTTTTCAACACATCATCGCGGATTTTTCCGTCCTCGGCAACAATCATTTTCCGAACTAGGGAAATGCGCTCCTCATCAAAAAACATATGCTCCGTCCGACACAACCCGATCCCTTGCGCCCCAAAGTCCCGTGCCATCAATGCATCATGCGGGGTATCAGCATTGGCCCGAACTTGCAGGGACCGAACTTCTCCCGCCCAGGTCATCAGTCGCGTGAAATTACTGGTCAACCGGGACTGGATTAAAGGCACCGCCCCTTTAATCACCTGGCCAGTAGTTCCATCCAAAGTAATCGGATCCAATTCCTTAAGCTGAATGCCACCCAGCTTACACTTTTTTCTTTTTACGTTAACCTCCAGAGCATTGACTCCGGAAACGCAAGGCTTGCCCATCGCCCTGGCCACCACTGCGGCATGAGAGGTCATGCCTCCCCTGGCGGTCAGAATTCCCTGCGACACGCTCATTCCATGAATGTCCTCCGGAGATGTTTCTATGCGAACAAGAATGACTTTTTCTTTTTTCTCGGCCAGTTCCTGGGCACGCTCAGGAGTAAATACAATCTTCCCTCCCGCCGCACCGGGGGAGGCACCCAAACCTTTGGCCAATAATTTCAATTTCACTTTGGGGTCAATCATCGGATGAAAGATTTGATCCAATTGGTTTGCCGGAACCCGCATCAAGGCTTCCCGTTTACTAATCAACCCCTCGCTCACCATATCGATCGCCACTTTGATGGCCGAGGCGGCCGTGCGTTTGCCGGCCCGGGTCTGCAATAAATACAGTGTTTGGTTTTCGATGGTGAACTCCAAATCCTGCATGTCTTTGTAATGGTTTTCCAGTTTCTGGTAAACCTTTACCAAGTTCTGATATACCTCCGGCATATCCTGCTCCAGCTTTTCGATCGGGTTGGGCGTCCGAATTCCCGCGACGACATCCTCCCCCTGGGCATTGATCATGTATTCCCCATAGAATTTCTTTTCCCCCGTCGCCGGGTTCCGGGTAAACGCAACACCGGTCGCCGAAGTATCTCCCATATTGCCAAACACCATGGACTGGATAGTAACCGCCGTACCCCATTCGTTCGGGATGCCATTCAGCCTTCTGTATATTCGCGCCCGTTCCGTGTTCCAGGAATTGAATACCGCCTCAACCGTCATGCGCAGTTGTTGCATGGAGTCTTCCGGAAACTCTTCATGGGTTGCGCGGACCACCAGGGCCTTGAATTGCTTGATGAGCGCTTTCAACTCCTGCAGGGTAAATTCCGTATCAAATTCGATTTTGCGTTTTAATTTTTTCTTGGCGAGGATCAACTCAAACCGCTCTCCCGGAATCCCCAGCACAACATCCCCGAACATGGCAATGAACCGGCGATACGAATCGAGAGCAAACCATTCATTTTGGGTGCTCTTGGCTAAACCCTTAACGGTACTATCGTTCAGTCCCAGGTTCAACACGGTATCCATCATGCCGGGCATGGAGACCCTCGCTCCCGACCTCACCGCAACAAGAAGAGGATTTTCTGTATCGCCAAATTTTCTTCCCAAAACTTGTTCCAGGTTTTTCAGGCTGGCAAGAATTTCATCCCACAATTTAGAAGGGAGGGTGTTTTTGTGTTGGAAATAGTAAACGCAGGCTTCTGTGCTTATTGTGAACCCGGGAGGGACTTGTATGCCCAGGGAGGCCATCTCGGCAAGGTTGGCGCCTTTCCCCCCCAGGAGATTTTTCATTTCTGCGTTACCCTCGGTATTTTCATCCCCAAAGGCATAAATATATTTCTGCGTCATAAAAAAACCTGCCCCAACTAATTGAAAGTAGAGGCCGAAATGGTGAGCAAATGGAATGTGGCTAGGTTATCTGAAGGCTAAAAGGTTTTCAACTTTTTTTCAGAACAATGCGGGAAAAATCAGCCAGCTCTGAAAACAAACCGGAAATCTGCTGAAGCAGGCAAAGTCGATTTTTGCGTAACGAAACATCTTCCACCATGACCATGACTTCATCGAAAAAGCTGTCAACAGCGGGTTTTATTTCTGCAATTTTTTCCAGAGCTTTAGAAAATTCCTTGTTTTGGATATGCCGGAACACCGGGTCCCGAACTTTCAAGTATGCTTCGAACAACTTCTTTTCGGCCGGCTCACTCAACAATCCAGGGTCTATATCACCCTCTGCTTCATCATTAAGTATGCTGACCACTCGACGAAAAGCAATTGCCAAAGGTTCAAAATAAGGTTGCTTTTTCAATGCGGAAAAAGCAGAAACCTTTGCCTTGATATCGACAATGGAATCCAGGCCTGTGGACAATACACAATCAATTGCGTCATAGGGAAACCCCTCCGCGTTCAAATATGTTTTGTATCGCTGGGAAAATAATTCCATCACATGATTCTTGATGGTTTCAGGGTCCAGCTTGATTTTCGATCCCATAGAGCGCAGACCCTCCTCCACAAGATTGTCCAACGAAATCTGCCAATCCCGGTGCAGGAAAATCTGTATGATGCCCAGTGCATTTCGTCTCAGGCCATACGGGTCTTCAGAGCCGCTGGGGATCAAGCCCACCCCGATACAGCCCAAAATAGTATCAAGCTTGTCCGCGACCGCAATAACCGCCCCCAACTCACTCGCGGGAGGCCTGTCTCCCCTAAAGGCAGGACGATAATGTTCCTGGATTGCCTGAGAGACCTCGGGTTCTTCACCAGAATGAGTAGCGTAATACCCACCCATGATTCCCTGCAATTCTGGAAACTCATAAACCATCAGGGTTACCAGATCAGCCTTGCATAAACGCCCAGCTCTCATTGCCTGCGTTTCTTTATCCGGGCAAACATGAGTAGACAAAATCCGGGATAAGCCGCAAATCCTTTCCATTTTTTCATACAGGGTTCCCAGCTTTTTCTGGAAAACGACTCCCTTCAGTGGCTCCACGAAATCATCCAAATTTTTCTTTTTGTCCTCATCATAGAAAAATCGGGCATCCTCCAATCGTGCACGCAAAACTCGCTCGTTGCCATTTTTGATTTCCTGTCCTTCTCCGGCAGGGATATTACTGATCGTAATAAAACAGGGTAGTAAATTCCCTTTTCCATCAGTAACTGGAAAGTATTTCTGGTGATGCTTCATGGTCATCACCAATAACTCCTTGGGCAGTTCCAGAAAGTGAAAATCAAAATCTCCCCGGATGGCTACCGGATACTCCACCAGATCATTGACAATATTCAACAATTCCGGATCCTCTTCCATAAACCCGCCAGCTTCCTGGGCAAGATTTCGAACCTGGTCAAGAATTTCCTGTTTCCTGATGTCACGGTCGACCAGCAAAAAATGGTTTGCACTCTCTATTAGATAGGAAGCAAGGTCTTTCACCTGGAATTTATCGGGTTTTAAAAACCTGTGCCCCTGCGATAAGTCGCCGCACTGAATACCATCAAAACTGAACTCCAAAGGCTTGCCATCAAATAATGCCACAATCCAATGTAAGGGTCTGGCAAAAGGACGAGACCTATCAGCCCACCGCATTTTTTTTGGAAAAGAAATATTGCCAATAAGTTGGGGAAGGAACTCATTCAGATGGTCTGGGGTAGGGCGGCCTTTTTTCTCTACACGGGCACAGACCACTTCTCCTTTGGGGGTGTCCTCTCGGGTCAAGGCGGAAACATCTAACCCCTTGCCTCGGGCGAACCCAATCGCCGCCTTAGTCGGTTTACCCTGATCATCATAAGCCACAGAAACGCTTGGGCCATGAAAAAGCTCCACAATATCTTCCTGCAAGGCATCCACCCCTTTTACTGAAACCACCAACCTCCTCGGCGTACCGAAAGCCTCTGGGAAATCAGCCTTAATCTGGTTACGGGAAAAAAAGGCCGCTAACTCTTCGCGCATATTTCCGAGAGCGGGATGAACATATCCTGATGGAATTTCTTCGGAACCAATCTCTAGAAATAATTCGGGCATATTATTAAACTCAGTTTAAAGCTGTTGCACAAGATCAAGATAACAAACATTGGCAAAAACGTGTATTATCGAGCAAAAATCCACAAAGTCAACTATCAGCACGGGCCTGATTTAAAAATCTATGCTCCTTATTGAGGTTGTTTCATGACCACAATTATTATTATCATCATCGCCGTTGCTGTGCTGGCCGGGCTGGGTTCCAAAATATTTTTGAAAAGTTCTTCCGGCCTTTCCGACCAGGGTGGGATGGCTCCCGCTCGGGACAAGTCTTCCCCCGTCTCCAAAAAGGAAAAGACGGCCGGGTTCTCAGCTGAAAAGACCCTGAAAATGTCTTCCAGCATAGATACTAGTGGAACGATGCTGTTTCGTCCCCCGCCCGAGGCCACGCTGTTCACCGGCCGAAAAGAGCTGCTGAAAAAAATCGCCTCCCAGGCCACGACACGTCCGGTCATGATAGGGATCAACGGGTTTTCGGGAGTCGGGAAAACCTGCCTGACCATCCCATTGAGCACAATGTTCGTCTCTCAGTATCCCGGTGCTTGCCTGTTTATAGACATGCAGGGAAATCACCCGGCTCCGCCTTCTGCGGAGGATATCATGCGGCGGATTATTTTGAAATTTCACCCTACCCAGCCCCTGCCCGCTGATGATAAGAAACTGGCTAAACTGTATCGGGCAGCCTTAAAAAAACACAAAGGCATTTTGATTCTGGATAACGTCTCCGGTATCCAGCAGGTCAATCCCCTGGTCCCCCCTTCCTCCTGGCTGTTAATTGTGACCTCCACCAAACCGGTCCTGA
>DODH01000034.1 GCA_003545625.1 Nitrospina sp. | reverse complement strand
GTTATTGCCAGTTGGCCCCACGCCCAGTGGTTGACCTGACTGCGTAAGGGCGTTATGATTCTTTTTTCAAAAATTTCCGGACTGGGAGCAAAACATGGGGTACAAAGATTTTTTAATGCCTGAACCATTGGATGAAGGCAAGAAGAGAGAAAAAAAGGAGATTTTAAATACCCGCATTTCTCCTGTTAACTTTGAAAAAATTAATGATGTTGCTGACTTGGTGGAATCGTTCCAATCGGCTTCGATTCAAGCAAGAAACCTGGGGCAATGCGCTAAAATATTCGGCAAAATGCTCCAGGATGAAGAGAAGCCGACAATTATCCTGGGTTTGGCAGGCCCTCTTATCGCGGCAGGACTGAGAAAAGTCATCCGTGATATGGTGCACTACAATATGGTGGATGTGATCGTTTCCACCGGGGCGATTTTATATCAGGATTATTATAACGCCCTTGGCGGCGGTCATTATTATGGAAGCCCTGATGCAAATGATACCAAACTGCGCGAACTCTTCATCAACCGTATTTATGATACCTATGTGGATGATGAGTTATTTGTTGAAGATGACACCCTCATAGGGACTTTCGCCGATACACTAGAGCCCGGGAATTATTCCAGTAGAGATTTTATTGCGAGGCTTTCTGAGACCATAGATGATGAAGAATCCATCCTTGTTACTGCACGAAAAAATAATATACCCGTTTTTTGCCCGGCCTTAAACGACTCCAGCATAGGGATAGGTTTGACAGAGCATTACTACACGGCTCGAAAAGCGGGGCGTGCACCCATTACCATCGATTCCATTCGCGACAATTATGAGCTGACCCAGATTGTGGTGAACTCAACGGGTACGGCGGCTTTTTATGTCGCAGGTGGAGTGCCGAAAAACTACATCAACGATTCTGTGGTTATGTCCTATATTTTCGGGAAAGATACTGGCGGTCACAAATATGCTCTACAGATGACCACCGATGTTCCTCATTGGGGCGGGTTGAGCGGGAGCACATTAGCCGAAGCGCAGTCGTGGGGAAAAGTAAATAAGGAAGCGACACACAGTATGGTATTTGTCGAACCCAGCGTTTCGCTTCCTTTGATTTATGGTTATGCGTTTCAAAAAGGACTCTACAAAGGGCGCCCTCGAATGGATTTCGAATGGGAAGGCGACAAACTGACAAAACTCGCCCGCCACCCCCACGCCTAGTGGTTGAGATCGAGAAACACCCGGGCCTGGTCGATTTGAGGAGTGGTTTCAAGCTTGGATTTGATGTTTGCAACCAGAGCGCGAGAGTCTTCCATGTTTTGGTTCGAGCCGATCTTTATAAATACATCCACCATATTTTTTCCCTTGATATGATGCACCCGAATTTGCGGTTGTGAAATATTCCCAGCCAGTTCTGCAATTAATGGCCGTGCAATTTCGAGCAATTCCTTTCGTGTAACGGGGTAAATGCCTTCGACTTCCGCATCGTGTTCGCCATCGACATGAACCAGCACATCCTGAATATTGCGGATGGCCTTGATGAGGTTGCGTCGCGCAGTCTCCGCGACCCTGTGGCCCTCGGTGACCGTCATTTCTGGATCCACAAGAATGTGTACATCAATGAGGAACTCTCCACCAATGACACGGGTGCGCAAATCATGAAAATGAAGAACCTCGGGGATTTCACTTAAAATGGCATGGATTTTTTTGGTGTGCTCATCGCTGAGCGCCGTGTCCATCAAGTCCCGTACTCCTTGCCGGGTTATGTCGATGCCGACTTTCACGATCAGGCAACCGACCACGGCTCCTGCCAAGGGGTCCATGAAAGCAAATCCCTGCCAGGCCCCGACAATTCCGATCAGCGCGGCGATAGACGAAATGGCATCGGACCTGTGATGCCAGGCGTTGGCAACTAAAGAAGGGCTGTTCGTTTCCTCACCCACTCGGCGGGTATAATGAAAAAGCCCTTCATTGACGAGAATGGAAAACAGAGCGGCACTGGCTGCCAGTAAACCCGGTGCCTGTCCGAAGCCTTCACCCATCGCTTCCCACGTTTCGTAGGTGACGCCTATGCCGGTCACGATGATTAGCATGCCGATGACGGTGGCTCCAATCGTTTCCGCCCGCCCATGCCCATAGGGATGATCTTCGTCCTGCGGCATTTTCCCGATGCGGTGAGTGAACAGGACAATAATGTCTGTCACCAGATCGGAAAGGGAGTGGATGGCATCTGCCACCAGAGCTACGCTGTTTCCCAGTATGCCACCAACAAATTTAAAAAGGGAAAGCAGTAAATTGGCAATCATGCCAATAACAATGGCTCGGATTCCGGTGGTCATAGTTTTACCTTTTAGAAGGGAATGCGACTGGGCAAGGGCTTGATTGTGCCGGGACAACTCTTTGCTCACCATCAGAAGTTATTGCACACAGGCCCCACGCCTAGTGGTCAGGCTCTTTATGATTTTAACATTTGCCGCTGGAAAGGGATAGCTGTCCAGTTCTTCCGTCTTTACCCATTGCCATTCCTCGCAACAGGTTGGTGAAACACGGCCCGAGCGGAGCTGGCAAAGGAAAACGTGCAGGGTTACCCTAAAGCGGGTATAGCTGTGCTTGACGGTCATGAGCTTTTCATCGATATGTATCGTCACCCCTAATTCTTCTTTGATTTCACGATGCAGGCATTGCTCGGGCGATTCGCCGGGCTTGAATTTTCCGCCGGGAAACTCCCACAATCCGCCCATCAACCCGCCTGTTTTTCTCTTTTGAATATAGACCTTGTTTTTCCGGAAGATGACTCCGGCGCTAACCGCAATTTTTGTGGAAGCCGTGGGTGGTTTGCGAGGTGGGTAAAGATGTTGTTTGCCGGATTTCTGTGCCTGGCAGTTTTGCTTCAAGGGGCAGAGCAGGCAAACAGGATTTTTGGGCAGGCAGACCGTGGCACCCAGCTCCATGAAAGCCTGGTTGAAATTGCCAACCCCTGTTTCGGGAAGAAGGTGTTGTATGGTTTCCCATAATATGTTTTCTGATTTGCGTGTTCCGCCGTTTTCCTTGAGCAGAAAAAGCCGCGACAAAACCCTTTTGACATTGCCATCGAGTACGGGAACTTTTTGGTCGAAGGCAATACTGAGAACGGCCCCCGCTGTGTATCGGCCCACTCCTGGCAGTTTCAGAATTTCGTTCATGGAGGCCGGAACCTTTCCGGAGTATTCCCGTAGAATTTTTTGCGCGGCCTTCCTCAAATTGCGGGCGCGGGAATAATAGCCCAACCCCTCCCAGTGTTTTAAAACAGTGGACTCTCGGGCCGCGGCCAATTTTTTCAGGGTAGGGAAAGATTTTATCCAGCGCTCAAAATAAGGGATGACCGTTTTGACCTGGGTCTGTTGCAACATGAACTCCGAGACCAGAATGCGATAGGGGTCGCAGTTATTGCGCCAGGGCATTTCCCTTTTTTCGTCCTCATACCAGTTCAGTAAATGTTTTTGCAGAGTTTTGGGAGAGGGGCGGAGAATCATAAAGTGTTGGGGTCGGCAGAAGCCGCATGCTACAAGTTAGACGCCGATAGTGTCTTTGTTCCAGATGACTTTATGAAGTTGTGTTTGCAGGCGCACGGGCAGTCGGTCTGCAAGTATCCATTGCACGAGGTCTTTCAGGTTGAGCTTGTCATAAACCGGAGAAAATAAAACTTGTGTGGTGGATAGGTTGTGTTTTTGCAACAGGTCACGGCTCCATTCATAGTCAGCGCGATCAAGAAGGACGAACTTGACTTCATCATGCGGGGACAAAAATTTCAGGTTTTCAAGATGGTTCTTTTTTTCCTCGCCACTTCCGGG
>DODH01000149.1 GCA_003545625.1 Nitrospina sp. | reverse complement strand
CCTTCATGCCCCGAAGGGGTACAACAACTCGTCAAGCCAAGACAACTCTTTGCTAGTCAAATAGAGTTATTGCCCATTTCCTCCGTGCGCGTGGCAACTTTCATTTGCCCTCATGCCCCGTAGGGGTATTGCCCGGCGCCTATTGAGGGGAAGTGACCAAATGGTCAGCGATGAGAATGATATTCTGCTTATTGACAGCCAAAAACTCCGATTTAAATAAAACATTTCCGGTAACCAGGCAGTAAACCGTCGCATCAGTAACTGGGATAAAACTCTCCTCTCCCTTGATTCAACATATCCAGGAGGCGGTTATGCGGAAGTTTGGAAATCTTTCCTTCTATTTTTTCCCCCGATGTTCGAATTACCGCGTTAACCGTTTCCTTTTTTACAAAAGTATTATAAGCCATAGTCCAATCCTTATAAATTCCCTATAGTTGGCCTGCCTACTGCTTAATTGGATAGGCTTAGCTTAACGCTCCCTAAAATCAAAATCCAGCAAAAACCCTTTAGCCTGCAATCGCTTTTTCTGGCGAGAAACCGTTTTTCTCGGCTCAACGAGCTATTGTCCATTGCCTCCGGTGGCTCACCGATGGCCCCTATGTTACAATCTGTCGGCTACGAAAAGACCTTTGAAATCCACTCATTTTTTCGAACCCAAAATTTCGCATGAAACCTAAAACGATCCCAATGCAAACAGTTGTGCCCGACCGCCTGCAGGGTACCGATGGGATTCGCCGGGAAACCAAATCGGCAAAAGATTCAGAATGCCGGGGGTCGACTCCGCTACAAATTTTTCTTGAAAAGGGCTGGATCACCGAAGAGTTTATGGAGCTTTACGTCTATTGCTACGTCAAAAACCAGAAAAAATCGGCTGCGCCAAAAAAAAGAACCATCGTCATCGGCTGGGATCCCAGAGATACTTCCGGCAACTTTACTGAAGCGGTAGTTCGGGGTGTCCGCAAAGCGGGGGGTGAGGCCATGGTTCTGGGTGTAGTACCGACTCCCCTGGTGCCTCTTTTCATGCTACATAATGGAGCCGATGGCGGCATTATGGTCACAGCATCCCACAACCCTAAAGACCAAAATGGGATAAAGCTTTTCCTGCCTTTTCATGGCATGAAGCCGTTACCTTCTGACGATATCGACCTGACCCGTAACCTGCTCAAACAAAACTTCGATGCAATTAAAAAACTTCCCCTGAAAGGAGGAAGAACCGATTGCCAACAAAAAGCGTTGGCACTGTTTCAGCATTTCTCCCTACTTCCTGAAAACTCCTGGATCGATTCTCCTGATACTTTAAAAGCCCTCATTCTGGTTGTTGACCCCGCTTTTGGAGCTCTCACAGGAATCGCCGCGCAAATTTTTAAGGAAGCCGGAGTCGGCAAAGTATTAGAAGTCAACGCAGAAAAAAATGGCGCGGTAAACCTGCGCTCTGGAGTCGGTGACCTTGAAGGCTGCCCCCGCATCACCGCAGACATGATCTTGAAACCCGCCGGACTTTTCCATTCCCATAAAGCCGTCGTCAAACTTTTTCAATTGGGCCGGGCAAACCAAAAATCCGCAGAGTCTGGAAGAAAAAGAATTGCCGGAGCCATCTTCGATGCGGATGGAGACCGTTTCTTCCGTCTGGAATACGATCCGTTTCAAGATACCCTGTGGGTCTTAAGCGGAGACGAGACCGCCATCCTGCAGGCACGACATTTAGTATCCCGCTTTCCCGGAAAATACTCGCTTTATATCAATACTGTGGAGAGCGACCTCAATGCCTCTGCCTCTGCCAAATCAATGGGGCTGACCCCTCTCCTCACGGCGGTTGGCGATAAATGGATCCTGCTTAAAATCCGCCTCGCGCTGTTGCAACAAAAATTATCGACACTCACAACGCACAAAAAACTTAAAAATAAAATCGCATCGCTACAAAAAAAAGGGGTGACAAGAGTGGCGGACCTGCTAAACCTCGAAGCGTCTATTCCGGAAACTCAGACCACGACAAAAAATGATTTCCAGGTTCTGGCGGTAGGCAGCGAAGAAACAGGGCACAATATCACCACCGCTTTCTTAACGCTCCCCAACCAAAAAGAGATGTCGATATATTCCGGCAATGGCTTAAAAAGTGCTCTCAACACCTTTGCCGCCACCGAGCATCTGGCAACAACCCTGTCACCCAAAAGGTATATCCAGTCTGTTCGCCAACCTTTTTCACCCGGATTCAAATCCACTCTTTACACGTATTATATCTGTCAGGAACTATTTTGCAGAGATTCTCAAGTATGGGGAAAAGTTAAGAGGCTACTATTTCAAAGCGCAAAACAAAGTGGGTACTCCGCCAAGACTCGAAACTTCCCTGACGACCCGGATATGTTATATATTTCCCTTTCAGGAGGAAAAGCCGGTATCTTTGTAAGAAATTCCGGCACCGAAAACAAAATCAGCGTTAACCTGCGGGGAAGAAAATTGGATGCCGGGAAACTGAAAAAAATAGGGCTGGAGGTTCTTAAACTTTTGTTCTCCCTACTTAAAAACCGTGACAACCTTTTTTATAAACTGGAATTGTATGCCCTCAGCCAAATTGCTTCCCGACCAGTAATCGACAAAGAGTTGGAAATAAAAAACCAGTACAAATCCAGGCTGATTAACGAAATGAGAAAGCAGAACCTTATTAAATTAAGCCTCGAGGGAAACCGCCTGACTCCTCTTGGCAAATGGTACATAAATCACTAGCCGGCGAACCGCCGGTGGCAAAGTGCACGTGATACTCTTCCTTAGCTTTCGTGCCCCGAAGGGGTAATAACTCTATTTGGCTAGCAAAGAGTTGTCTCGGCTCAACGAGCTCTTGCCCAGTTACTCTGCGCCAAGACAGAAAAAGTAACTCCCTTATTAGGGGGAGGTACAATTCCCCCTGATAAGGGGGGCTAGGGGGGTTATTCCTCAACCACAACTTTCATTCCATCCAGAGCCAGCTCTACTCCTTCCGGCAGGTTGCGGGATACTTTTTCATGGTCAAAATGATGGTTGATGTGGGTCAGAATGGTTCTTTCAGGTTTCAGGGCCTCGGCGGCTTTCAGGGCCTGGTCGAGGTTGAAATGGGTTGGGTGCGATTTGAATCCGAGGGCGTTCAGAATTAGAACTTTCAATCCTTTTAATTTTTCCCGGGTGGTATTCGGGATGCCGCTACAGTCGGTGATGTAGGCGCAGTCCTTGAAGCGAAACCCGTTGATGATCAGCTTGCCGTGCTGGATGTCGAGAGGAGTGACGGGGATATCGCCGAAGAGGTAGGTTTTATCTTCCAACTCTTTGAGGATCAATTGCGGAATGCCACCGCCGACCTGCTCGGTTTTGCCGAAAATATAGCTGAAGTTTTTATTCAGGTGGTACAGGGTTTGCGCGTTACCATAAACGGGCAGTTTGGTTTTATTGAAAAAGTTAAAACTGCGCAGTTCATCAATTCCATGAACATGGTCGGCGTGGTGATGGGTGAAAAGGACTGTATTGATTTCCCGGATTCCGTAGAGCAGGCATTGTTGCCTAAGGTCCGTAGAGGTATCGACCAGAACGGTATGACTGTTTTGCCGGACCAGAATCGACGAGCGCAAACGCTTGTTGCGTGGATCTTTTGACAGGCAAACCTCGCAGTCACAACACAGAGAAGGAACCCCCGTAGAGGTCCCGGTTCCTAAAAATAGAATTTCCATAGAAACATATTTTCCACCGGGTCATGCCCGGAGAGAATGGTGCAAGAGTCTATTAAGCCGATAAAAACGGTTGCTCGCGGTAAAAAGCTGTTGCCAATAGGGTCGCGCGTTATGCTCATCATTTACCTTCGTGCCCCGAAGGGGTATCACGCTGGTTTAAATCATTGTAAGTAGGGTTCTCCGGTGTGTCAAGACTGGGAAAGAGGGTGAAATGGGTTTATACCGTCTAGCAGGGTCAATAAAACTTTTTTGGAGTCTTGTTGATCTGAATTGAATGCCCTGGGAAAATTGTGATAGAGTGAGTGTTTCGTTAAATACAGATTTTATTTAGAGGAGCTAAATATGTCAGCATTAGTTGCTAAACCTGCCCCGGATTTCACTGCCCAAGCCGTGATGCCTGATGGCAGTTTTAAAGAAATCAAACTTTCCGATTATAAGGGAAAGTATGTCATTCTGTTTTTCTATCCGTTGGACTTCACATTTGTCTGCCCGACCGAAATCATCGCTTTCAGTGAAAAAATAGATGAATTCAAGAAGCGGAATACCGAAGTGCTGGGAGTTTCCATCGACAGCCATTTCTCGCATCTGGCCTGGAGAAATACAGACCGTAAAAAAGGCGGCCTTGGCGACATCACCTATCCACTCGTTGCTGACTTGAGCAAAAAAATCACTTATGATTACGGGGTCATGCATGACGCGGGGATTGCTTTCCGTGGACTGTTTCTGATCGACAAGGAAGGTGTGGTTCAGCACCAGCTCATTAACAACCTACCCCTGGGAAGAAATATCGATGAAGCTTTGAGGATGGTTGATGTTCTGCAGTTTCATGAAAAAAGCGGGGAAGTGTGCCCGGCGAACTGGAAACAGGGCGAAGATGGCATGAAGGCGGATCCTGCCGGATCGCAAGAGTATTTCGGTAAACATAATTGAGGACACTTGGATGTGCCGACCTTTTCTAAGGTTGGGTGAGGGGCCTGAGATTTGGGGCGTTTCCAACAGGAAGCGCCCCTTTTTTTCATATTTTAGAAATTTTATATGATTTTACTTTGTAATGATGATGGATTTAACGCGGATGGCCTGAGAACCCTGTATCGGGAACTCAGTCAGGAGGATGAGGTTATCATCGTTGCTCCGGAGACGGAGCAAAGCGCCATGGGCCACGCGATCACGCTGACCCAACCGCTCAAGGTTCGGAAGGTGGAGGAGGAAGGTCGGCTCGTGGGTTATGCTGTCAATGGAACTCCCGCCGACTGTGTCAAGCTGGCTATTGCGGTATTGCTGGATGAACCGCCCCGGCTGGTGGTTTCAGGGATCAATCTGGGAGGGAATCTCGGCATTTGCGCCCTTTACTCAGGAACTGTTTCAGCCGCGACCGAAGCGATGATTATGGGGGTTCCCGGTATCGCGGTCTCGCTGGACACCTATGAAAACCCGGATTTTGATCCTGCGGCGAAATTCACCCGCAAGCTGATTTCCAGAGTCCTTGAAAAGGGACTACCCCAGGGCGTTATCCTGAACGTCAATGTTCCGCCTGTTCCTGAAAGTGAGATTGCCGGGGTGGCTGTCACCCGTCAGGGGAAGTCACGGGTGGTCGAATCGTTTGATCAACGGGTGGACCCTAGAAACAATACCTATTACTGGATGGCGGGTGAGATGCGGTTCGATGAAACTGAAGAAGGGGTCGACTGTGTGATGGTGGCTAAAAACTATATATCGGTGACACCCCTCCATTTCGATCTCACCCATCACCCCTCCATCGAAGTGATCAAAGATTGGGATTTGGACCACTACTAGGCCAGCGTACCCGGCTAGCAGCCGGTGGCAAATTGCAATAACTTTATCTGGCGAGAAACGATACTTTTGGCTTGATGGGCTCTTGCCCAGTTGCCTCCACGGCTAGTGGAATAAAAAACGGGAAGGGCAAAAAGCCCTTCCCGTTTTATTGTGAACGCTTGAATTATTCTGTGGCAACTGCGTCGCGCAGGGCTTCTTTGCGGCTGAGTTTGACTCGGCCCTGTTGATCTACATCAATGACCTTGACTTTGATCTCATCACCTTCCTGAATCTCGTCACTGACATTTTTGATGCGACGGTCGCATATTTGCGAGATATGTACCAGACCATCGGTGCCAGGGAAGATTTCCACGAAAGCACCAAAATCAACGA
>DODH01000226.1 GCA_003545625.1 Nitrospina sp. | reverse complement strand
TGGTTTTCGCCTCCGAGTCCGGCGTTGGCGATGAGCCCGTAAAGGGAAGAAACGTTTGCCAGCGCCTGGCGGATTTCCCCGGAGTTTCTGATATCACAAGGTTGGCATTGGTGCTGACCGAGATTTTTCAATAAATTTTTTGTGGATTCCAGGTTTTCCAGATTACGTCCAAGCAGAATAAGGGTGTATCCACGCTCAGCCAGAGTTTGTGCGATACTCCTGCCGATCCCGGAACCGGCTCCAGATATAACAATAGGCATTGTCATTTATATTTCCCGGGTTTTTCCTGAAAAGGGAGAAGGATTCATCAGGATCTTGATATACCCCGACAAGGTTTCGGCTTTCTCCAACTCATCGGAGCTCTGGTAAACCTGAATCAGGTTATTCATCATTCGAATCAGTGTTTCCCTGTTCGTGGACGGGGACAGAAAATGCTCCTCAAAATGCTGGCCAAACTGTTCAACAATTTGAACGCAGTCTGCGTGGGTCAGCAGGCGGCCCTGATGAAACGGATCAAAATAAATCGGGTCTTTGGGGAGGTCATATTTGACGATATAATGGCCCGGCATGCCAACGCCAACAATCGGCAAGCCCAGTCGCCCAGCAATCAGAATACAGAGAGCAGAAAGGGTGATGGGCAAGCCGGTTTTATGATCCAGAACCTTGTTGAGATAGGTGTTGTCCGGATCCATATAATTTTCCTTGTTCCCTGTGAAATTTTCCTGTTGGAAAAGCAGATGGATTAACGCGAAAACGGTCTGGGAGGGATCTGCATCCGGAGCCAGGTTTTGCTCTAGACGGTATGCCAGCGAATCCAGATTCTCCTGGCAGGTTTGCGGATCAGAGTCGGGGTAGCCGAATTCCATGATCAATAGCATTCCTGCTTCCAGGTCGACATCTTGGCCCAGTCCTTTTTGTGCTAATTGCCGAAACTTCTCCCTCAATTTTTTAGGAAAAATCGCGCTAATCACTTCCTGCGCCTGAATACGGAGAGGAACTTCTTCCCTGCGGACCGCCATTTCGAGGAAGGGTAACGCATCTTCCCCCAATTCGATCAACTGGGTGCGAACCTTTTGCCGGACAAATTCGTCTCGGTCGGTTAGTAGTTGGATCAAATATGAAATTTGGCCCAGGGCCTTTTGATTGCTCATAGTAAAAAAATAAAACCTGGCACGGACATTTCTGCCCGCCCAGGTTGGGAAACCAATGCCGACTATAGGTCGGGTTGTGGTGTGGTGCGCAAATAGGGTTTGATCACTTTGTGCCCTTTGGGGAACTTTGCGGGAATATCTTCCGTCTTGATTGCGGGAATGACCACGCAGTCATCGCCATGTTTCCAATCGACCGGCGTGGCTACCTGGTAATTGGCGGTGAGTTGCAGTGAATCAATGACCCGAAGGATCTCGGCAAAGTTTCTACCCGTTGATGCGGGGTAGGTGATTGTCAGTTTGACCGTTTTGTCCGGTGCAATGATAAAAACCGATCGGACAGTCAGGTTGTTCAGCGCATTCGGATGAATCATGTCATACATTTCAGAGACTTTTTTGTCCGGGTCGGCAATGATGGGAAAATTCACCGTGCAATTTTGGGTTTCGTTAATGTCACTGATCCATCCCTTGTGCGAATCCACAGGGTCTACGCTCAAAGCGAGAACCTTGACGTTGCGTTTATCAAATTCACTTTTCAGATTGGCCACCCGGCCCAATTCTGTAGTACAAACCGGGGTGTAGTCTTTGGGATGGGAAAACAAAACCCCCCAGCCATCGCCCAGGTATTTATGAAACTCAATCGTTCCTTCAGTGGTTTCTGCCGTGAAATCCGGCGCGGTATCTCCTAATCTGATAGCCATAGCTGCTTCCTTCTAAAAAAAGATTATAATTGATATAAGTGTTGTTCCTTTTACTATCCAGACAACCCCAAAACAGGGGCCGTAAAAATATTTTTTTTAAAGGGTCGATGGAAATCGGTAAAATTATACCATAACTAAAAGCCGGGGAAAACGACCTCCCAGTTTGAGTGGGATTGTCCTGATTTCCGGGAGTCTATTTTCTGATATATATAACGGTACCTTTATTAGATGATTTCTGATTCCAGAAGGTGCAAATATTTTTGATGCTGATTTCTAAGAGGTTTTATGGCTAGCTACAATCTGGAGGAGACAAAAATACTCTTGCGGCAGGCCTGGACGTTTTTACTGATGGGGCTCTATGGCATCGGTATTTTTCAGGAACGTTCAGTGGTCCTCCAGACAGTAGCGGCCCAAGCGGCAGAATCCATTTTTTCGGATATGGCCAAGGTGATTTTTTTCGCGTTGATTTTTGTATCGTTCCTGATCGATATTGTGGAAATGCGTGAAGATAAAAATAGAGCCTACCAATTTCTATTTTTGTCGTTGGTTGCGGGCGGGTTCTCCGCAACCATCAGTGCGGTGCAATATAATGTGTTGGCCCGGATATTTGGCCACTAGCCGTGGGGGCAACTTGCAATATCGTTATCTTGCCATCAACCGACCGCTCGGCTTGATGGGCTATTACTTATTGGGCCCAGCGTCACGCTGGCGCCGAGTGGCTTGCTAGTCCGGAATAGATTAGGTAGAATGTGCCGGTATTTTCATCCCGATAGATAAGAGGGGGCCGTTAGCTCAACTGGCAGAGCAACTGACTCTTAATTAGTATTTTCCCT
>DODH01000017.1:6760-12040 GCA_003545625.1 Nitrospina sp. | reverse complement strand
CTATTATCCTATTCCGCTCCACCTGCAGGAATGTTTCAAATCCCTGGGTTACAAAAGCGGTGACTTTCCTGAATCGGAAAAGGCCGCGAAGCAGACCCTGGCGCTTCCCATTTCTCATGAGGTGGATCGAAGCCAGCAGGAATATGTTGTCGAAACGGTCCATCAGTTTTTTCTGGGTAAGTGAATCCGATACCGGTTCAATGCAGAGGTCTTAATTCTACCTCTGGAGGTTTTTCCCGGGGTATATGAACCTGGCTTTCACATATCATAACGATATGGAATCCCAGTTTTGATTTAATGGGTTCCAGAAGCTTGAATTTCTCCATTTTCATCATGATATCGACCAACTCTTGATCCATGATTTCCGGAGCTATTTCCATTTCCTGGTAAATCCAGCCTAATGAACCGCCTAATGCCTTGCTCATGCAAATGCTGTATTTTTTAGCAAGTCGGATAAAAAATTTCTCCATTTTTTCCCAGTCATGATAAGACTTGTCAGGGTCATCAACCTCCAGTTGCTCCAATTCCTTCTGGTAATCGACAAGAGTTTCCCAAATCATTTTTGCAGACTCCAGGGAAGTCATGCGAATGTTTCTCACCCGATGCTCCATGGGCTTGTCGGTCGCGAAAGTCTTTTTCTTCGCAACAAAAGCCTTTTTAATTTTTGGCTTGGGTTTGATGGGAGCTTTAGGGCCATCCTCTGCTGGTTGGCGCTCCTTAGCGGTTTTGTCCCGTTCGAAGACGGTCTTTTCGGGTTCCTGGGGCTGATCAGTTTTAGACATGATAACCAAGGTTGTTTTGAAAGTGGATTGTATCTGTGAAGTGTAATTTGAACGGGTTCATTTTTCAAGAAATATTAACTCAAGGTATTGCAGGACAGCTCCCTGGAAATTGCTTCCGATAATTTCGTGAGCGGATTCTTTTACTTCCGGCAGGGCATTTTCTACAGCAATGGCGCGGCCCGCGATCCGAAACATGTCCAAATCATTCAAATAATCTCCGAACACAACGGTGCGGTCCAGGGGAACCTCCAATTTCCGGGCAAGTGCCTCTAACATATTTCCTTTGCTGGCCTCCTGATGGAAGGACTGGAGCCAATAATAGCCCTTCATGGACACATCTTCGGCAAAATATAAATTGAGATGATCAAAATGTTTTTCCTGAAGTGACTGGTAGATGGGTTCCAGGTGGTCATGCGTGTCGATCAATAAAAATCCGGAAATCTTTTCCTCTTCTTGAAATTCAAAACAGTTGACTTGGTTAAGTCTTCCGTCGCCTTCCAGGCTTTTGACATAGGCTTGGGAGCCGGGGTTGGTAGCCCTCTGGTAATAGAGTTTGTGTTTTTCTCCAAACGTATAGATAAAAGGGTCGATGCCCCGAGGCAAGGCCAGCTCGAGCATATTTTCTACAACTGTCTTTTCAATGAAGTGAGAATATTCCAAAATACTTCCGCTGTTGAAATCGGTAAGGTAAACCCCATTGAATAAAATGACCGGCAGGTTCAGGTTCAATCCATTTAAAATCGGGTGCGCGGAATCGTAGTTCCGGGCGGTTGCGATGGTGAAGCGCAGTCCCATATCGATCAGCCGGTTGAGACGTCTCTTGAAATCTTCCGGGAATGAGCCATCGGGCAGTAACAAGGTACCGTCCAGATCAGAAATATATAAAAGGTCTTTATCCATAAACGGGTTCAATATTCCTGCTGAAAGAACAAAGCTCCTTGTATGTGGCCTGTTTGTAAGGAATTGCTTTGGCAGTATACTAAATGAGGTCTCTATTTGTTTAATCTATTCGTGAAAAAGGATTGAAGTTCATGAAAAATACGGGTTGGTATTTGCAATCTGCCGTTTTGGCGGTATTTTTTGTTTTTAGTTTTTGTTCCAATAGTGAGGCCTTCGATTTTTCTGACTGGGGTGCACTGGTCAATAAATATGTTGCTCCTAAAACATTGGCGGGGGTTCGGTTTAATGCCATCGACTACGCCAGCTTGAAAAAGGATCCTGTTTTCTCTGGCCTGGTTGCCAGGCTGGAGTCCTACAGTCTGGCGAGTCTGGAATCGCGTGAATCTAAGCTGTCCTTCTGGATCAACGTTTATAATATTCTGGCGGCCAAAATGATCACCGACCATTACCCAATAAAGAGTATTAAGGATGTGGGGAGTTTTTTTAAGCCGGTCTGGAAACGGGTGGCGGGTACGGTGGGAGGCAAAGAGCGCACACTCAACGATATTGAGCATGAAATTCTCAGGAAAATGAATGAGCCCCGCATCCATGTGGCCATCGTCTGCGCTTCCGTCAGTTGTCCCGATCTTCGCCAGGAAGTCTACTCTGCTGGAAAGCTGAATGAGCAGTTGGATGACCAGATGGAAAAGTTTTTGCGGTCCCCGGGAAAAGGCATGAAGCTGGACGAAAGGAAAAACAGGGTTTACCTCTCATCCATATTCAAATGGTTTGCGGAGGATTTTGCAAGCCGTGGGGGTGTTCTAAAATATATTGGCCAATATGTTACTGCAGAGGAAAGAAAAGTTCTGAATAATTCCAAAATTAAAATTTCCTATCTGGACTACAACTGGGAAATTAATGGCCGCTAGCCATCAGGCTGGGGCCAGCATTACGCTGGCCCGTAGCTCCTGAGCATAGGGCTGATTAGCAATAACTTGTCAAGCCGAGAAAAACTTTGCTAGCCGATTAAAGTTATTGCTCACTGCCCCCGGCGGCTCGCCGGTTAGTCCGCGTGTTTGCGGAGAAATGTTGGAATATCAAAGTTTGAGGTCAGGCTTCCTGGATCCGGATTTTCTTCCTTAATTGTGGAAGCCAGAGATTTTAAATGTTTGAAGGATGTTGGCCCTGAATCGCCTTCAGAGATTGGTTCTCCCCCAACCACTTTTTTCAAAGCAGGTCTTTCGGGGTGCCTTATTATTGCATCCGCATCCTCAAACCCAGTGGCGATAACAGTTACCCGCATCTCTCCTTCCATTTGGTTGTCGATCACTGCTCCGAATATGATATGGGCATCTTCATGGGCGTTTTCCTGAATCAACATGGAAGCTTCATTGACTTCCATCAGGGTGAGGTCTTCACCGCCGGTGATGTTGATCAGAATTCCCTTTGCGCCATCTATCGTTGCTTCATCCAGCAAAGGACTGGAGATGGCTTTCTGCGCCGCCTCAACAGCGCGCATATCTCCGGTTGCGGTTCCGCTACCCATTAGGGCTTTGCCCATGCTACCCATAATGCATTTGACATCGGCAAAGTCGAGGTTGATCAGGCCAGGTGTCACAATCAGGTCAGAGATACTACAGACGGCCTGTTTCAGAATATCGTCCACCATTGCAAACGCACTAGTGATTGAAGTTTGCTTGCTGACATAACTAAGAAGCTTCTGGTTGGGTATGACAATCAAAGTGTCAACCGCTTCCTTGAGCTCCAGGATTCCTTCCTCCGCCTGCCGCATTCGCCGTTTACCCTCAAACGCAAAGGGTTTGGTAACTACGGCAACCGTCAGGGCTCCTACCTCCCTGGCGATACGCGAAATGATGGGTGCGGCACCGGTACCTGTTCCACCACCCATCCCGGCGGTGATGAAAGCCATATCTGCTCCTTCCAGCATTTCGCGGATGTTCGCTTCACTCTCTTCGGCGGCATCCCTTCCAATCTCAGGATCGGAACCTGCGCCAAGGCCACGGGTCAATTCTCCGCCAATTTGAATTTTCCCTGGGCATTCGGATTTTTCAATCGTTTGCAGGTCAGTATTGGCGATAATAAACTCCACGCCCCGAATATTATCCCGAACCATGGAATTGACGGCATTATTGCCTCCTCCTCCTACACCAACGACCTTGATAGTTGCTGAATAATCGTTTTCGTTATCGAACTCTATTGAACTCATTTTACCCTCCAGGTTTAAAAAAATTCATCTGCCCAATCTTTCATACGTGTAAAAATTTTATCGAACAGGTTCCTTCCTTGAAGTTTCCGGTTCCTTCCTGACTTAAATCTTTTGGATCCGTACTGGATCAATCCCGTACAGGTGGCATACATAGGGTTGTTCACTACATCGATCAACCCTCCAAGACCAATGGGTGTCCCTACGCGCACGGGAGACTGGAAAACATCCTCTGCTAATTCGTACATGCCTTGCATACTTGCTGCTCCGCCCGTCAGGACAATTCCCGAAGAAATGATTTCCCGGTAGCCGGACTCGTTTATTTCATGATCCAGCAGTTCAAACATTTCCCGGGTTCTGGCTTCAATTATTTCGCTGAGAATCTGACGTGAAACCGTTCGGGGTTCCCGTCCTCCAACACTTGGTGTCTCAATATTTTCTCCTTCGAGAACCAGAGGGGTGTAGGCGCATCCATAGGAATGTTTGATTTTTTCTGCTTCTGCATTTGGGGTGCGAAGGCCAATGGCTATATCATTCGTCATCTGGGCACCGGCAATAGTCAAAACTGCTGTGTGTTTGATGGCTCCCTGGTAAAAAATAGCCAGGTCAGAAGTTCCTCCACCTATGTCGATCATGCCAACGCCTAGTTCCCTTTCATCCTGGGATAGAACGGATTCGCTGGAAGCCAGTTGCTCCAACACAATGTCCTGAACTCCCAGGCCGGCCTTATTGACGCATTTGACAATGTTTTGCGCAGAAGTCACTGCGGCAGTAACAATATGGACCTTGGCCTCGAGCCTGACTCCTGCCATGCCGAGAGGAGTTTTGATCCCGTCCTGGTTGTCGACAATGAATTCCTGGGGAAGAACATGGATGACTTCCCGGTCAAGAGGGATGGCAATGGCTTTGGCCGCTTCAATGACGCGGTCAATATCTGCCTGTGTGATTTCTTTTCCTTTGACTGCGATGATGCCATGACTGTTCATGCTGTTAATGTGGCCTCCGGCAATACCCACAAAAACAGAATCGATTTCGCATCCCGCCATCAATTCGGCTTCTTCAACAGCACTTTTTATAGATTCCACGGTGCTGTCTATGTTTATGACCACACCTTTACGCAAGCCTCTTGAGGGATATTGGCCCAGTCCGATGATATCTATTTTTTCATCATAAATGACCTCGCCGATGATGCAACAGATTTTGGTTGTTCCAATATCCAGGCCGACAATATAATCACTTTTTTTGGCCATGCGTCCTATCTCCTCCTAGTTGGTTGGTGTCTTCATGGATGTTGAGTGACTGGGGATTCGATCCCTGACCACGACTTGATCCTTGAATGATAAGTCGATCATTTGGATTTTGACGGCGTCATCTTCCAGAGTATCGAGGACAATC
>DODH01000017.1:5701-6404 GCA_003545625.1 Nitrospina sp. | reverse complement strand
TTAACGTTTCCATGGACATTTGGATTTGAAGATCACGGTTACGAGTGGAAAATATGATTCGTGAGTGTCCCTTTAGTTCGGCGATGTCCAAGGGATTTTTTTCAAAAAAAGAAAGCTTGTTGAAATAATGCATTGTCTTGAGACTTTGAATGACCCTTTCTCCGGAAAAGTTTTCAGGCTTTACACCCGGTTGTACAATTAATGGCAAATTACGGTACTCAGGTTTTTCTTCCGATAGGATCACTCCAAAGTTGTCCATTAAAAATACCTTTTCAAATTTGATCCGGGCATAAGGAACACGTTCGGTCAATTCGATTTGAATTTTCTGGGGAAATTTTCTCTGAACGGATGCGGAAAGGACCCAAGGGTGCTCCGCGAGCCTTTCGGAGGCTCGAGACAGGTCATACGCAAAAAGGTTTTCCCCATGAACCTGCCCCAACCACTCTAGGAGCTGATTCTCCAGCAGAGCATGGTTGCCGCTAAACGTGACGTCAGTGATCTGGAACCGAGGGTCGGAAGTCAAAAAATTATAGCTTGCATATAATAAATAAATGACGACTCCCGCCAGGAAAAGTTTTGAGGCCAGTTCAAAGCCTTTGCTTTTTCTTTCTTTCGGAGCGAAGGTCCTCCCACCTGCGATTGCGAAATCCATAATTACTCTGTGTAATCCCGTTTGGCAGTTTTTAATATTTCAACGACTAAA
>DODH01000017.1:0-5466 GCA_003545625.1 Nitrospina sp. | reverse complement strand
CTTTCGGAGCGAAGGTCCTCCCACGCTACGGAGGAACTTTTCTGGCCTGCGATTGCGAAATCCATAATTACTCTGTGTAATCCCGTTTGGCAGTTTTTAATATTTCAACGACTAAATCATCAAACTCCAGGCCCATCTTCTGTGCCGCCATTGGCAAAAGGCTGGTGGGGGTCATCCCGGGAATGGTATTCATTTCCAGTACCTGGGGTATGCCCTCATGATCCAGAATGACATCCACACGGGGGAAACCTCTTCCTCTCAACACTTGGAATACCTGTTTTGCGGTTTGCCGGCATCGGTTCGTCTCGTTTTCTTCAAGGTCTGCAGGGCAAAGGTACTCTGTCTTTCCAGAGGTGTATTTTGCCTCATAATCATAGAAGCCAGATTTGGGACGGATGTGAACAATAGGCATGGGTTCCATTTCATTCATTCCAATTGCCAGAAGTTTCCCTTCAATAAACTTTTCAACAATGACTTCTTCCGAATAAGCGAATGCGGTTTCCAGTGCCGACTCCCATTCGCTTTCATTTTTAACGATAGTTATCCCCAGGCTCGATCCTTGATTGGTCGGCTTGACGACTACGGGAAGATCCAGGGTCCGGCATATTTTTTGGTTTCTATAGAACACTTCATAATCAGCTGTGGGTATTCCATGGGATTTTAAAATCTCCTTGGATTTTAATTTGTCATAAGCAAGGGCACTGCCCATGACTCCTGACCCTGTATACGGGATTTTGAAATATTCAAGCAGACCTTGAATGCATCCGTCTTCCCCAAAGGTTCCATGCAGGGCGATGAAAGCCAGGTCGATCGGGTTCGACTGCAGCATTTCCCCAATTTGGTGGTCGACTTGAATTGGCAAAGCGATCAATCCTTTCCTTTTGATGGCCGCAATGACCGAGTTCCCGGTGACGATTGAGACATCCCGCTCGGGGGAGAGTCCCCCCATGAGCACTCCAATAGTTTTATCTTTCAAATTATCCAAAAGCTTTGTCACAAATCCTCTTTAAGAAGGTCCGCCCCGGCCCTTGGCCAAAAGGGCCGGAGAATAAACAAAGGAAGGAGGGGTGCCTTTGTTGCGGACCAATTTAATATTTTTGACTCTTTCTCTTCTTCATTCACCTGCGGTGACAATTTCAGTCTGCAATTCAATGCCCGTTTTTTTCTTAACTTCTTCTTGAATATGCGCAATCAAACGGGTCACATCATGCGCTGTAGCGCCTCCTTTGTTGACAATAAAATTTGCGTGCTTGATCGAAACTCCGGCATTGCCAAAAGAAAGTCCTTTGAGCCCGAGAGATTCGATCAGCCTTCCCGATGTGTCCCCGGCAGGATTTTTGAAAACGGAACCCGAGTTGGGAACTGTTAGTGGCTGGGTCTGCGACCTGCGCGAGAGATGCCGGTCCATCGCGTTCTGGATTTCAGGGCGATTTCCTTCTTCCAGTTCCAGCTCCGCTTCAATAATGATTCCTTCGCCATCGGGGAAAATGGTTTTTCTGTATTCGAATGAAAGCTCATCGCGTTTTAAGGTCTGGATTTCCCCGTCTGGAGTGATCCGGGTTACACTGCGAAGAACCTGACCAATTTCGGTGCCTTCTGCTCCGGCATTCATGATGATAGCCCCTCCCAATGATCCGGGAATGCCTACCAAATGTTCGATTCCAGTCAGGGAATAGCGAGCCGCGTGTTTGGCGAGGTAAGACATCTTCACACCGGCTCCCGCTTTGATCACTGCACGCCGGTTTCCGGTTTCCTTGCGGAAGAACAGGGGACGTTTGATATTCTTGAATTGATCCTTTAAAGAGATGACGACTCCCCGTATTCCCCGGTCGCCGACAAGTAAATTGGTTCCCTCTCCTAGAATGAAAAGAGGCTGGGAACCTTTATTCTTCAAAATCGTTTGAATGTCGCGGACATCTTCAGGGAAAATTAATACATCCGCAGGGCCTCCAATTTGAATAGAAGTGTAGGGGGCCAGAATTTCGTTTTTTAGGATGTTGCCTTTAATTTTGTGTAACCAGGGAAAAGAATGGCTCATAGTTTTACTCTGATAAATTTTTTGACCCAGAACGGTTTTGGGATACTCCATCCTGGTTTTGAGGTTAAACTCATTTCCTGTTCCAGAATGTGCTATGTGAATCAATCGGCGTTTCCAAGCTTCGTTAAGCATAGATGATGGTCCTCTCCTATTGAAAACGATCAATCATTGAATCGGGATGCGAGCCTGTGGCTCAATTCCCCGATATTTCCTGCGCCGAGAGTCATGACGATGTCTCCCGGTTTAAGGATCTTTTGTAAATGTGGGATCACGGATTGCGTGCTCCCGATATATTCCACGTTTTTATGTCCAAACTCTTTCACGCCTTCCGCGATTCTTTGGGAATGGATGCCTTCTTCGGCTTCTTCACCGGCTGAATAAATATCCAGCAGAAGCAGTTGATCGGCATCGTTGAAAGAAGAGAAAAAACTTTCCATGAGGTGTTTCGTGCGTGAATAACGATGAGGCTGAAAAACGATGACGAGTCTTCTATCCGGCCAAACTTCTTTTGCTGTTGATAGGGTTGCCTGAATTTCTACTGGATGGTGGCCATAATCATCAACAATTATCAAAGACTCTGATTGTTTAAGGATTTCAAACCTTCTTTGTACTCCCGTAAAAGTTTTCAGCGATTCCGCGATAGTTGGGAAATCCATGTTCAATTCCATTCCGACCGCAACGGCCGCAAGGGTGTTGCACACATTGTGTCGCCCCAAGGCCCCGGACAATATTTTCCCCAGTTTTTTGCCATGGTGATAGACCGTAAAATAGGTTTTCAATCCCTCCACGGAGATATTGCGGGCTGTATAATCGGCCTGGGATTTCAAACCATAGGTAATGGTACGTTTCTCAATTCGGGGAAGCAGGGATTGAAGGTTAGCATCGTCCATGCACAGGATCGCGGCACCATAGAAAGGGATTCTGTTGAGAAATTGCAAGAATGTGGATTTCATATTTTCCATTGTCAGGTAAAAATCCATATGCTCTTCGTCAAGGGTTGTGACCACCGCAAGCGTGGGAGAAAGTTTGAGAAAAGAACCATCACTCTCATCCGCTTCGGCAATGAGGTACTGACTCTGGCCGAGTTTGGCGTGCCCACCCATATTCTTGATTCTTCCGCCAATCACCACTGTAGGGTCAAGGCTTCCGGCTGCCAGAACCGTGGCGACCAGCGATGTTGTAGTGGTTTTTCCATGGGTGCCCGCAATGGCAATCCCATATTTCATCCGCATAAGTTCTGCCAGCATTTCAGCTCTGGGAATAACCGGGATGGATTGCTCTCGGGCGGCCTGTACCTCTACGTTGTCATCGCTGATGGCGCTGGATACAACAACAACGTGTTTGCCACTGACATTTTCCGCGCTGTGGTTGTGGCGGATGTCAGCTCCCAATGTTTTCAGGTGATCGGTAACCCGGTTTGAAGAAGGATCAGAACCGCTTACCTCATAATCCTGATTGATAAGAACTTCAGCGATTCCGCTCATTCCTGACCCTCCGATCCCAATAAAGTGAATCCGTTGTATTTTTCCTAGAAACATGACAGAACATAATTTCCTTGTATTTTTCCGGCATGACCGGATTTAGGATTTGCGTCTGCCAGTAAATCCATGCAGATCTGGCGAACTTTTTCCGTAGCATCCCGGTTGCCTAACTGATAGCTGTTTTCTTCCATTTCCTCCAACCGTTCAGGGTCCTCTATAGCGCGAAGAATGGATTGGGCAATACGCGGGCCTGACAATTCATGGTCGAGCACCAGTTCACCGGCATTGGCGGCATCCAGCACCCGCGCATTTTTTTCCTGATGATTATGGGCCGCATGGGGATAAGGAATTAAGACAGATACTTTTCCGCAAGCGGTCACTTCCGCCAGGGTCGTGGCACCTGCCCGGCAAATCACCAGGGAGGCTTTACGGTATTGCTCTGCCATGCCATCGATGAACGGCCTGACATCATGGGAGAAACCACTTTTTTCATATTCGCGTTTCACCATTGCAAAATCGCTTTCACCTGTCTGATGGGTGATATGGATATTTCCTTTTTTGGAAGTAAGAGATTCCAATGCTTCCATCATGGCTACATTAATGGAGTGAGCCCCTTGACTGCCTCCCAGGACCAGCAAGCGGAAGAGCCCTCGTGGACCTTTGGGAAATGTTTCCCGAGGCTGGCAAAATTCTTCTCGAATCATGTTTCCTGTTACCTCGATTTTATCCTTAGAAAAGAACTTTGCCGATTCTTTGAATGAAACCGCCACTTTGTTCGCGATCTTTCCCAGCCATTTGTTGGTGAGTCCGGGAATAGAGTTTTGTTCATGGATAAGAATAGGAACCCGTAATATCCAAGCGGAAAGAACCAGAGGCCCCGATGCGTACCCGCCTACACCTACCACCAGGTCAGGCCGCTTTCTGATCAGGAAACACATGGACTGGGCAGTGCCCACCGGCAACTTGACCCAGGACATCCAGCGGCTGAGACGTTTTTTACCAAGCAAGCCTGCTGAGAGAATGGTTTTCAACTCAAACCCTTCGCGGGGAAGAACTTTTGCTTCGAGACCCTTTTGGGTTCCTACAAATGAAATTTCGATATTCATATCTTGCCTCTTGAGCGCTTTAGCTAAAGCGATTCCTGGAAAAAGATGGCCACCTGTGCCACCACCGGCTATGACAACTCGTTTTCGCATTCAATCACTATCAATGTCTTACCGTTTGCTCTGAAATATTCAGTAGAACGCCTACTGAAAGCATGGTGATTAACATTGATGACCCGCCCATGCTGATGAAGGGCAGGGTTAATCCCTTGGTTGGGAGAAGCCCTACGGTTACTCCCAGGTTGATAAAAGCCTGAAACCCGATCAAAAGAGTCAAGCCGGTTGCCAAATGAGTTCCAAACGGGTCTTTGGCCCGGCAAGCGGTGACGAAACCTCGCCAGATCAATATTGAAAACAGGAGAATAATTGCCGTTGTTCCCAATAACCCCAGTTCTTCCCCGATGACGGAAAAAATAAAATCCGTGTGGGCTTCGGGAAGATAAAAAAGTTTTTGATGGCTGGCTCCCAATCCGGTTCCCCAATATCCTCCCCGGCCAAAAGCGTAAAAAGACTGGATGGCTTGAAACCCTGCATTTGAAGGGTCTTGCCAAGGGTCGAGAAAAGCTATAATCCTTCGAGTGCGGTATTCCGCACTCAGGATTGCCGATGCTATAAAGGGAATCAGCGCAAGTACGGAAAGAAATAGAAACTTTTTTCTTAGACCGGCGACAAAAAGCATTGTGAAGGTGACCATGCAAATAATTATGGCGGTGCCAAAATCGGGTTGAAATAAAATCGGAACGAAAAAGAAACCCAGGACGACCAGGTTGGGAAGGTAGCCGTAAGCGAAGTCCCTCAGTTTGTCGGCTCTTTTGACCAGAGACTTGGCGATAAAAAGAACGAG
>DODH01000062.1:10960-11610 GCA_003545625.1 Nitrospina sp. | reverse complement strand
GCCTCCCATCGAAACCGGTTTTCCAGTCACACAGCCCATATGGTTAATATCGCCGGGACGGTGTGCGGCGTAGGTGCTAACGATCCAGGCCATCTCGCGCTGGCCGGTACCCATGTCGGGAGCCGGGACATTCGTTGCCGATCCGATATAATCCTTTTGGATCAACTCGAAAGCAAAACGCCGGGTGATGCTTTCCATTTCGTCACGCTCATATTTTTTTGGGTCGATCAGGAGTCCGCCTTTGGACCCGCCAAACGGCACATCCACTAACGAACATTTGTAGGACATCAAAGCCGCGAGTGCTTCCACTTCATCTTGATTGACATTAGGGGCAAAACGGATGCCGCCCTTGGCGGGCAATTTATGGTCGCTGTGGACCGCTCGCCACCCGATGAAAGTTTCAATCTCTCCTTTGATTTTAACCGGGAACCGAACCTGATAAACATTGTTCACATTCCGGATATATTTAGCCATGCCTTCCGGAATATCCAGAGTGGCCATAGCCAAATCACAACTAAGGTTGACACTTTCCCTAAAACTCACTTCCTTGTCAGCGGGTAAAGGCATATTCAACTCCCCTGGAAAATTTTTTTGAACCTACGCTTCAGTTCGTCCATTATGGCAGAGCAATGTGGTGCACTTTCAGGCCA
>DODH01000062.1:7255-10563 GCA_003545625.1 Nitrospina sp. | reverse complement strand
ATTCGTGTCCAAAATTCATAAGGGCCGCTCATGGCCAAAAGCAATTTTTAGATAATGCCCCTGAAATGATATCCTGAAATCCTCTCAAAGTCGAGAGCGGGGAGCCAATAAAAGGCTATAAATCATAGATATTGAGGTTAGTAAATGAAACAGGAGCAGTTTAAGTTTTCAGTTTCGACACGGGGTCGCGGTATTTATTGCGTCAGCCGTGAAGTTTGCAATTGGGTGCGCCGACAGGATATTCAATCCGGTTTGTTAACACTATTTATCCCCCATACCTCGGCATCTTTGCTGATTCAGGAAAACGCTGACCCGGATGTTCTGGAAGATTTGAACCGGTTTTTTGACCGACTGGTTCCCGATGGCGATTCACTTTTTCAACACCAGGCGGAGGGTCCAGACGACATGCCGGCACATATCCGGTCCACGCTCACCCAGACCCAGCTGTCCATACCCGTGCAAGAAAATAAACCGCGTCTGGGAATCTGGCAGGGAATTTACCTATTCGAGCACCGCACCCATCCTCACAAAAGGGAAATTATTTTGCATTTGATAGGAGAATGAACCCCCAATGATGTTACCTTGGTCTTATTTCAGCAACATGCTGGTTGAGACCCGTAAAAAGAGATTAAAATGCCGTCATTGACCTTTTAAAATCCCTAGAACCATTGACAAATCGATATTTCCGAATTATAATTAACCTTGCAAGCCCATGAAAAACTAATAGACCGGCCCATTTTCCAAATTTTTATTCACTCATTCGATTCCAATGGCTAAATCCATGAACTTTTATTCCTCCGCACCTCATCCAGCAAGGGCAGCAGTTTGACTAATAAGCTCTTAAAAACCTTTCAGTAAACCCTTGCGAATGAAGATCACCACCAAAAGGAATGTAAGGGAAAGAACCCAAATAACCAGATAAGTCACCATAGACTGGTTGGCCTTTTGTTTTTCCAGCCAGCTACGTGGTTTAACACCACGGACCCAGAACACAATCTTTGCGGCCAGGTTTACGCACACAATATTCACCGCTAATAGTAAAGCGGCGCCCACCGCAAGTTTTGTCTGCCCCGAACCCAACATTATTCCAAGGGTAGCGGTAGGAGGCAATAAAGCGACCGCCACCATCACCCCGACCAGTACACTCGCAAGACCCGTTGTCAGCGAAATCACAGCGGCGGCTCCGGAGGCGAGGGCCAGGACCACAGAGTCCAAACCCACATCGGTACGAGCCATCAATTCCTGGCTGGAAGCATTGAGCGGCCAAAATATGCCAATCAAAATGGAAAACAACAAGGCCGTTGCCAACCCCGCCAGGGTGGTTTTAATCGCTTTCCACATCAGGGGCATATCGCCTAATGCGGCACCCAGGGCAAGCGCAATATTGGGACCCAGAAGGGGGGCGATGACCATGGCACCAATCACCACTGCGACATTGTCCTCAATCAAACCAATTGCCACCACTACGGTGGATAAAAACACCAGCAACAGATAAGTAGAATCGAGTCTCGCATTTTTTTCTATTTCGCTATAGAGCTCTTCACGGGTGGTGGTCACCGCTTCGTTTGCTTCCGTATCAGAAGGATCAGGTTCTTTCCTCGGGAGCACGGCTTCCAGCGATAGAACGAGAATCTTCGAAGTCTCCCCCAATAAACCCTGCAAAGCATCCAGAACCGATTGCCTGTTTTCATCACTGACAAGAATGCGGATCAACTGCCGACCCTGTTCATCCGCAGAACCCACCCAATTGACCTCGGAATCGTGTTGTTCAGCAATGCTGGTAACGGGCTTGAGGTTCTGAGCATCCGTGATCACTTCAATTAATTTCATAGAATCCTGTTGAGTTGTAAATCACCCCGCCCCTCTTTGAGAAAGAGGGGTCCATGAAGCTCCCCTTTAAAGTATTGCGCTTGAGCATTCAGTCCGCTTTGCGGGTAATGCAGTGCTGGCCCCACGCCCAGTGGTTAATTCATTTTTTTGGTTTGCAGGTTGCCAATGTTACGCAAAACCTGATCGTTACATTCCACACAAAAATAACCTTCTCCTGAACAAATCCAACATTCATCTTCCACCCAATCCCGAGCATCTTCTTTGGTTTCACAAAATTTCCCCACCTGCGGGCAATCTTCAGCGATTTTAATCTGGCAGGGGACCGCAAATTTTCCCTCTTCATTCTCTATATATGGAAGTTCATCTGACATAGTCTGTTCCTATCACTGTTTTTTAATCGGGCGCTATACCCAAATATAAAGCCCTACAATTATATTAGACCTTGAATTATTATTAAAGGGGGTCTCTATTAAATATAATGGTGACCACTGGTGTTTCTTTAAAATGGGTTAAAATATAACAAACAAGGATTCACATTATTTGCATATGCCATTAATCCTCAAAATAATATTTCTCTGCCTCCTGTTAGCGGGTTGCGGAGAAACTGATGATAACGCTAAGGCACCAATCGAGCCTGCCGACCCCAACATAATGGTTCAGATGGCTGTTGAAAAACAAAGAATCGGAGCTTATGACGAAGCCATTGATATTCTGCATCGGACACTGGAATTGGACCCCCAGTTTGTTCCCGCTTATACCCGGATGGGGCTGGTCTACGACGAGGCGGACCAAAGAAAAGAGGCGATTAAATCTTTTAATAAAGTCCTGGAGTTGGAACCTAAAAATTTGCAGGCCCGATTAGGGTTGGGGAAGGTTTATTCTAAAATGACCCGCAACGATCTGGCTGTGGCAGAATTCTTAAAGGCCGAATCCCTGCAACCGAACAACACCGAAACCCTTTTTAAAATCGCTCTGGAATACTGGTATCACCAGAAAAATCAGGAAGCCGCCGAATACTATCAGAAGGTACTCGTGATCGATCCGGACCACACGCAAGCGCATCTGAATTTGATCAGCGTGTACGAAGAACTGAAGGATTGGAAAAACGCCATTAAGGAAATTGAAATTTCCAAACGACTGGGAAAAGAAAAAAATGATGCTCAGGCTATTGCCATAGCTGAAAGAAAAAAAGCCTTTATTAAAGGAAGAATGAATTTAACAGATGAGGAGTACCAACGCAAAACCCAGCCGCCATTCGATTGATAACCGCTATTTCTCTGTGGCTTTTTGAATATTTTCTTGTAGCGTAGAAGACTTATCAGGCGTGGGGTCAATCAGGGGCCAGATCAAAATAAAAATGATGAATCCGGCAACCACGATGCCTATCACAGTTCCAATCCAATCCATCAGACTATATTCTTCTTTCTCATCACTCATAAAAAAACCTCCCACTAAGCGCCAGCGTGACGCTGGACCCA
>DODH01000062.1:1710-6867 GCA_003545625.1 Nitrospina sp. | reverse complement strand
CAGTTGGCCCCACGCCCAGTGGTTACGCCGGCCAGCGGGGAACTTTTTGTTTATATTCCCGGTAAGATTCGCCGAATCTTTTTTCCAGATCCGGTTCCTCCCAAAGTGGAATGAGAATCAGGCACAGGCCGAAAAAAAACAGAAACCATAGCCCCAGGGGAACCGAAGCAAAAAGCAGGGCTTCTCCTGATAACACCAGGCAAACTGCAACCATCATGGGGTTGCGCATATAAATATAAGGCCCCCGGATCACCAGTTTCCTGGGCGGGTCAAACGGGGCCGGGGTTCCTTCACCATACTCGATGAACAGGGAAACCGTTTTCCAGCATAACCCTGCTCCTACTGCGATCAACAACATTGCCACCAAAGATCTTACATTACTAAAACTATACGGGAAACGCTCCAGCACTCCTCCGGGCCGCGAACACCAGACCAAGAAAGTGGGGATGACCCCCATCACATTTATTGGGAAGATCAGGAACGCTTTGATCAAAGGACGAGAAAACTTCATGGGGTCCTACCCCTCCAGGGCACGCGTGATATTTCCTCATTAACCTTCATGGGTAAAGGCTGAGGAAGAATATCACGTACTCGTTGCCACCGGCGGCCCGCCGGTGCTTAGTGGCTCACTGCCGATCTGGAGGAACGGCTACGGGTTCTTTTTCCGGGTTTTGACGAAAAAAACTTTTTCCGATTTTGGTTTTTACCCGGTTTTGCAGAGTGATTGCCATAACGCCGGGATGAAAATCCTCCTCTGGGTTTACTAATATTTCCACTTACACGTTTAGAGGCAATGGACTCAGAATGGTACGGATGGTCATCCACCACGTTTATCGTCCTGTTAATGGTTTTCTCAATCTGGCGCAGATAACCCTTTTCCCCGGCATCGCAGAAAGAAAGGGCAATACCGACTGCCCCCGCCCGTGCTGTTCTTCCCACGCGGTGAACATAACTTTCGGCCTCATTAGGAAGCTCGTAGTTGATGACATGGGTGATTCCCTCGACATCCAAACCCCGCGATGCGATATCGGTAGCCACTAACACCCGGACTTTTCCGGCACGAAACTTTTTCAACGCTTCTGTACGCGCCGCCTGGGACTTATTACCATGTATCGCATCTGCCTTGATCCGGGCCTTGCCCAGATTCTTGACAATGCGGTTCGCCCCATGCTTGGTACGAGCGAACACCAGTGCCTTTTCGATGGTCTCGTCCTGAAGAACAGATTCCAGCAAAGCTCCTTTGTTTTCGCGATCCACAAACAAAACCCGCTGATCTATTTTTTCTACGGTGCTGGCTGGGGGATTCACAGAAACCCGCACCGGGTCGTTGAGAAAATCCTTGGTCAAGCGCAGGATATCATCAGGAAGTGTGGCGGAAAACAACATAGACTGGCGGTTTTTGGGTGTCATCCCATAAATTTTCCTGATGTCAGGCAGGAAACCCATATCCAACATGCGATCTGCCTCATCGAGTACAAGCACCTCTATTTTATCCAGACGGAGATGTCTCTGGTTATACAAGTCGATCAGCCTGCCCGGAGTGGCTATCAAAATATCTACCCCCCGTCTTAAGGCGCTAATTTGTGGTTTCGGGCTCACCCCGCCATATACCAATGCCGGCTTTAAGTTCAGGTGCTGACCATAAACGCGAAAACTGTCACTGATCTGCAAAGCCAGTTCCCGGGTGGGTGTAAGCACCAGCGCACGCGGGCTCCTGGAAACGGAAGTTTGAGACCTCTCTGACAAGAGATGCAATATAGGCAAAGCAAAGGCCGCTGTTTTTCCTGTCCCGGTTTGTGCGCATCCTAAAAGATCCAGGCCCTGCAAAAGATGCGGAATGGCCTGCTGCTGAATCGGCGTGGGATGGGTGTACTTCTCACCACGAACAGCGCGGCAAATAGGATCGATAAGGTTGAGGGCATCAAAGCCCACGGTTGAAGATTGTGTTAACATTTTTTTCCTTTTGGTGGTTGGCTGGCCAGAATAAGGACAAGCCAGTCCGATAGATCGCACTCAAAACCTGCGCTTGAGAACGCTATAATTGATAAAAGAGGATTTGAGCTTAAATGAGAAAACGGGGGAGATAAATCAGACAACCGAGGATCCGGGAGCTACTCAACCAAAAACATTACCGATTTTGGCAATACACCTGTCATTCTCTAGACGGCTAAATCACTTACAGTATTACTCATTATATAACAGGTGCTTATTAAAAACCAGTTCTTTTTTAACCCCGCCAGATGAGAGAGGATGATCCTTGGCATAGGTCTGGTTATATAAAAATTGGTAGATCAACCCCAAATGGGGTTAAAAGGACTTGAAACTGCTAGCGACTCAAGGGGACTTTCAAAAATTGCCAAAATGTACAATATCTAAATATTGAAGGTACCCTTAAATTATTTTATAAAAACTTTTGCCCCATGAATTTTTTGTATAGGAGGCTGTCATGACAGAACTTCCGCAATCTGAACACCCAAGAGAAAAGTTAGGGGATTTCATGACCACCCCCGTCATCAGCATAGATGTGAAAGCCACCGTTCAGGAGGCCGCATATTTAATGGATACGGAAAACGCCAGTGCTATTCTCACAACTGATAATGAAAAGCACGTAGGAATCATTACAGAAAGGGATTTTACACGCAAGGTGGTGGGGGCCGGGCTCCCGTTATCCACTCCCGTATCCGAGGTCATGAGCCAACCTCTTTATACCTTGGACCGCAATAATCATATTCTTGAAGCCGCGGAATTTATGACTGACCACAATACCCGACATATCACAGTCACAGACCAGGGCAAAGTGGTAGGTATTATCACGGTTAAAAACACATTCAATTATTACATGAACCTGTTTGGCCTGGGTAGTTATGACCCCACTACCGCTGCTGACTGAGGATTTTTCTCAACTGGCAAGGACCTGCTCTCTCGCAGGTGATTTGTAAAGGCCGTCCTCATCCCGCCGCCTTTTGTTTTTAATCGACACATTTGAACACCAGTCCTTGCCCACGTTCCCTTCCCGTTCCATTTGAAACTTTTTCACTTCATTACATTTGGGGCAATGAATGCTTATATTCTCATCCAAAGCGAAGGAAACCAGAAACCTCAGTTCGGTGGAGCATTTTTCGCAACTATAAACAAACGAGGGCATAAAGGACAATCTGCAAGGTAAACAATGGGAGCAAACACACGAACCAACTGAAATATAATTTAGGCTAAAATATAATTTTGTAAATGCATGAAATCAAGCTTATCATTAATAAAAAGTAAAAAAATTACGCGAAAAAACTTGGCGGCCTTATCGAAGAAAAAGGACTGTAGAGTGTGTAAAAAATGACCGACATTACAGAACTGATAAAAACTTTTGTGATTTTACTGGCCATCATTGACCCCATCGGCAACCTTCCTGTTTACATTTCCCTGACTGCCAATAAAACCGACGAAGAGCACGACACAATAATTCTCAAAACCTGTTGCGCTTCGGTAGCTTTATTAACCCTATCTTTTTTATTCGGAAAAAATATTGTGGTTTTTTTCGGTATTCAACTTCCGGCTTTCAAACTGATAGGAGGAATTTTCCTGGTCTATATCGCCTTCACCATGCTTACAAATAACAAAACCGCTAATTTGTTTTCCGAGGAAGAAGGCATTAAAGAGGATATTGCTTTTATGCCTATGACTTTCCCTCTTTTCATCGGGCCCGCCGCCATAAGTTCCGTGATCATTCAATCCAGCGAGTTCACCCTATGGTCAGCTAAACTAATATCTATTGTAGAATTTGTTCTGATAGGCATTCTAATCTGGATCTCCTTAAAGCTCGCGAAAAGGATTTTAAAAACCTTGGGAAAGGCAGGAATCAAATTTATCACTCAGGTAATGGGTCTGCTCCTGGGCAGCCTGGCAATAGGGATCATCGCCGAAGCATTAAAAGTTCTTCTTCCCGGCCTGTCTTGAATCTTGACTGACCCTATGACAAAACCATTCTTAATCCCTAAAAAATGAGCATAAGCACCTTCGCCACCGCAGGCATCATTATTCTTATCCTTGTAGGCTTTCTGGCGAACTATCTTCAATTTCCCGGTTTCCGAAAAAACGCAATCAATTATGTGTTTCTCGCGTTTGCTGTGCTATTGATCTTTTCCAGTTTTAAAATGCTTTATACGGGAGAAATGAGATCGTTTAGTACTCAGGAGGGAGAAATAAAAATATTCATGGAAACTCAGCCCCTGCAATTCTGGGGAAGCCTGATATTTAAATTGAGCTTAGGCAGTTTCATCCTTTATGCCCTTTTCCTGAAAACGAAAAAATAACTGACGAAACAATATTCCGTGCAAAAAATCATTCTTTCTATTGCCCTGATTCTTTCTATTGCATTTGCAGTATCGCTGGAAAGGATCCCTCAAAATCCAGAATGGTTGCGTTTCGCCGATCACCGTAGTTGGCTAGGCGTCCCTAATTTTGGCGATGTATTCTCCAATCTTCCTTTCGTCATTGTTGGATTTATGGGCCTGCGATTTTTGTTTCGCCTTCCAGATGACAGGGGAAAAGCCTTCGAGTTTTCCTGGGAAAAAGCGGCTCCGGCAACTTTTTTTACCGGTGTCTTCCTGACCGGATTCGGCTCCGCCTGGTTTCATCTTTACCCGGATAACTTGCGGCTGGTTTGGGACCGGCTCCCCATGACTTGGGCCTTTATGGGAATCTTCTGCCAACTCATCAGTGACCGTGTCTCTGCCCGCGCTGGATACCTTCTGGTTTTTCCCATGTCAGGACTGGGCCTGTTCAGTGTCATCGCGTGGTATTGGACGGAACTTCACGGAGCAGGGGATTTAAGGTTGTACTTCTGGATTCAGTTCGCCCCGATGCTTGCAATTCCTGCCATACTTTTATTATTTCCCGTGCGTTATACATATGGAAAGGCTTATTGGGGAGTCCTGCTGTGTTATGCCCTAGCAAAAACGTTGGAACATTTTGATACGGCTGTTTTTCAAACAGTTGGCTTTATCAGCGGGCACAGCCTCAAACATCTTTTCGCCGCAGGGTCTGCCTGGATTATTTTTAATATGCTGGCACACCGGCAACCCATCTACAGCGCATATGAAACAAAAGGGTGAAAGTTTTATAAAATGTTTTAAAATGAATTCATACGAATCGGGAGAAACCGGA
>DODH01000062.1:943-1365 GCA_003545625.1 Nitrospina sp. | reverse complement strand
TTTTGATGGAAGTTCTAAAAAAATTCAACAAAAAGCGAACTGCAAAATTTCCCATTTCAATTTCTGTTTTGCGGCAAGTTCCTTTTTTTACCGAATTTTTTTCGGAGGATGAAGAAATATTAAAAGAACTCTCCCAATTGGCCGATCCGGATAACAACTCCTACATCCATTACAAAACCTTCAAGCCCGGAGAAATCATTGTCCAACAGGGGGATATTGAGAACACCATTTTCTGGTTATTAAAAGGCGAAGCCCGCGTCCGCTCCGGTGACAAGGTTCTCACTTATATCAAACCTGTCACCTGTTTTGGCGAGCAAACGGTCGTGGATGCTCAGGGGCGGACCGCCACAGTGGAAGTGCCTGAAGACAAAGACGCTGAAGTGGTGAAAATTGACTGGAGTATTACCGAACAGGGTCACGAA
>DODH01000062.1:462-659 GCA_003545625.1 Nitrospina sp. | reverse complement strand
CGCTGAAGTGGTAAAATTGACTGGAGGATTACCGAACAGGGTCACGAACTGCTGGACCGGTTCATCGAACTGCTCTTAAAAAATACAACCGATAAATTGAAAGCCGGTTACATAGTCTCGGCCAGAATGTGGAAAGGGGCCCGTGAACTTTATTCCTCCTGCAAAAAAAGAGCTGAGGAACTCGAAACTGAAAATAA
>DODH01000062.1:0-153 GCA_003545625.1 Nitrospina sp. | reverse complement strand
GGAACTCGAAACTGAAAATAAAAAATTGCGATTGTCGAATACCACGTTAAAGAAAAAACTTGGCTTATAACAATAGAGAACTAGCCCGCATATTGCATGACAGGTTATAAATCACCCCACCCCTCTTTAAGAAAGAGGGGTCCATTGAAACTC
>DODH01000130.1 GCA_003545625.1 Nitrospina sp. | reverse complement strand
AAGTATGACAAGAATACGAAATTTGAGGATTGGAGAAGCAAGGGAATCCTTGGCACTTTTACCGGCGAAGGATTTGTACGCAATATTGCAAAGGTGGACCGGTTAAAAGAAATCGCTGATAAAGAGGGCAAAACCTGTGCCCAGACCGCGATCAACTGGGTGTTGAGGCAGGAGGGGCTCACAACAGCTTTGGTGGGTGTGAAAAATCCGGATCAGGTGAAAGAAAACTTGAAGGCCATCGGCTGGGAACCGTCCCTCGAACATTGTGAAAAAATAGAAGAAATTTTTGCGTCGGTTTGATTCCGTTATGTAGGAGTCGTCAGGGTATTGCCGCTTCCTGGTTTTGCTGTACCATCCGGCTCAGTTCATTCGAGTTTCTCTGAACCTTTTTGATCAAAATACCCAGGGAGGTAGTTTCGGGTTCAAGTTGATCCAGAGCCTGATTCATATTTTGGATCGTTTTGTGAAAGCCAGGGCTGGATTCCCCGTTCATTTTCGCTGTAATATCCCGCATTTCCCTATGAAGTTTATTTTCCAGCAAAAGCAGAGTGTGATTCACCTGGCCCTGTAGAAAGGTGAGGGTCGATTCAAGATTTTGGTTTTGGGCTCTTTGCAGGGTCTGACTGGTATACATGAAACCGAACAGTAAAACTGCAAGACCGGTATAGAAAAGAATTTTTAGTGTGGTGGTTTCACTCTTCCTCTTTTGGATGCTGGCCTTGATGGTTTCCAACTCCGCCGCAAAGGTTTCCAGGGTTCTTTCTTCCTGGTCCAAATTGGATTGAGGTGTTGTGGTTTGGTTTTTGGTTTCTTTGTTTTCCATATTTCAAGTCCGATGGCTGATTAGAGTGTACCGTTTATATTTTCCATTATCGTCCCAGATAATCCAAGTATAACCGAATGAGTGAGTTGCCATAAAATAATGTGACCAAGGTGCCCGTTGCGAGAAAAGGTCCGAACGGGATCAGGCTTTTCCTTGATTTTTTCTGCACCGTGATTTGGAATACGCCGACCACAGACCCTAAAAGAGATCCGATAAAAATAACCAGCAATACTTTTTGCCAGCCCAGCAAAGCACCTACCGCAGCGATGTATTTAATGTCCCCTCCTCCCATCCCTCCATTACTGAGAACAGCAAGCAAGTAAAATAATCCGCCTCCCGCAAAAAACCCGAGCAGAGAGTCCGCGTACCCGATCGTATACGTTCCCACCACAAGCCCCAGGGCAATACCCGGTAGCGTAATCACATCGGGAATAATCTGGTGCTCAATATCGATAGCAGTGATGATGACCAGTGCGGGGGCCACCACGGCATAAACCAGAAAATCAAACGACGGTCCGAACTTGAAAAACCCAGCCAGCAGAAGGACGGCTGTCACCGTCTCGATAACTGGATAAATCGGGGAAATACGTGTGGCGCAGTCGCGGCATTTCCCACCGAGGGCAATATAACTGATGACCGGAATGTTATCCAGTGGGCGAACTGCCGCCGAACATGCCGGGCAATGCGATCCGGGAAACACCACGGATTCTTTCCGGGGCAAACGGTGAATGCATACGTTGGCGAAACTGCCGACCGCCAGCCCGAAACAAAATACAGCCCCGGCTAAAACAGGATAAGGAATTGTTTGAATAAACTGCATTTTTTGCTAGCTGGGTCCAGCGTCACGCTGGCGCCTAGTGGTTTCATAGATGATATCGGCGGAAAACCCTCTTCGCTGAAGGTATTGGACCAATCGCCGTATTTTTTTTTCGGGTTCCAGTCCGTGAAGGGAGGCCAGTTTTTTATTGGCGCAGGCCTGGGCAAGGTCTCGTTCCGGATGAGAACTGTAAAGGCTATCCAAGGTTGTTTCAATGATGTGACTGGCAACTCCTTTTGCGAACAGTTCCTGGCGCACGCGTTGTTTGCCAAATTTTTTTCCTTCAACACGCGACCGGCCCCATTCCATCGCGAAGCGCTGGTCGTTAACGTAGTTCAGGTTTGCCAGGTCCTGAAGTGCCTTTTGTATGACGGAAGGGGCATGCCCCTTTTTTTCCAGGTGTAGGGTAAGCTCCTTCTCACTACGGTCCCGGTAGGCGAGGTATCTTAATGCCTGGGATTTAGCAGTCTTGATGGCTTCACGATCTGGCATCGGACTTTATGAGGACTTTTGAAAATTGGTGGTTTTATGATCCTGTAATTTGCCACCCACGCCTAGTGGCCGGTTTAGGAATTTTTTTCAGTCTTTTTTGCCTTTGTTGCAGGTTCTTCCGCATTATTCTCCGTTTCAGATGCGGTCAGCCCCAGAGTTTCCCGCAAACGTTTTTCAATTTCTGCTGATATTTCCGGGTTCTCTGCCAGAAACCTTTTGGAGTTTTCGCGGCCTTGGCCAATGCGGTTTTCTTTATAGGAGAACCAGGTCCCGCTTTTAGCGATAATTTCATGGGCCACGCCAAGGTCGAGCAGGTCACCAGTTTTGGAGATGCCTTTTCCATAGATAATATCGAATTCAACTTGACGAAAGGGCGGGGCTACCTTGTTTTTCACTACCTTGACCCGGGTGCGGTTACCGATGACGTTTTCCCCGTCTTTCAATGCGGCAATGCGGCGAATATCCATGCGAACGGAAGAATAAAACTTGAGCGCATTTCCGCCGGTAGTTGTTTCGGGGTTTCCAAACATCACTCCGATTTTCATGCGTATCTGGTTGATGAATATCAGGCAGGTTTTGGATTTATTGACCACCCCTGCCAGTTTACGCATGGCCTGGGACATCAGCCGGGCTTGCAGTCCCATATGGGAATCGCCCATATCTCCATCGAGTTCCGACTTGGGAACGAGGGCGGCCACGGAGTCGATCACGATGACATCTACTGCGCCACTGCGGACGAGAACTTCTACGATCTCGAGTGCTTGTTCACCTGTATCCGGTTGCGAAAGAAGCAGGTCATCCAAATTTATACCGAGGTTGCTAGCATATTCCGGGTCCAAAGCGTGTTCCGCGTCAATGAATGCGGCGACGCCACCTGCTTTTTGCGCTTCCGCAATGATATGGAGTGTTAAACTGGTTTTTCCCGAAGCTTCCGGGCCGTAGATTTCAATGATTCTGCCTCTTGGAACCCCACCTACACCTAATGCATGATCCAGAGAAATGGAGCCGGTGGAAATGATGCCGATTCCTTTCAGGCTTTCGGCCTGGCCCAGTTTCATTATGGAACCTTTGCCGAATTGTTTCTCAATTTGAGTGAATGCCAGTTCCAGCGCTTTTTCTCTGTCGTCCGAGCCCATCATGCCTCCTTGTTTGTTTCAGTTGGGGGTCCCTTTTAATGCGAATTCTTCCAGCACAGTATACTTTGCGCCCTCAGGAGTCAACCGACTCTGATACAGCCTGACTGACTTGACTTTGAAAGAGGCAACATGCCCTATGGAATTTAATTGTTGCGCCAGCAATTTTTTGTTTTTGCCGGACTTGATTCTCGCCAGAGTCCAGTGGGGAGAAAATGGCCTCGACTCAGGTGGAAACCCCAGCGGGGCTAAATGCTCTTCTACATTTTTATGGAGCTGAGCCAGAGGTTCGCAGGCTGAGTGCAAGCCCACGCCAAGTACTCTTGGTCTTTTTATATCCGGAAAAACCTTTGTCCCGCCCAGGGATAAGGTAAGTTCAGGCTCGTTGCTGAGGGCTTTAGCCAAGCCCTGTTTTATTTGAGAGACCTTTGAGGTTTTACCTAAAAACTTCAAAGTCAGGTGCATATTTTCAGGTTTGACCCATTTTGCGTCCAGGTCCAGGTTTTTAAACCGGTTTTGAATGTCAATGAGGATTTCCAGAACCTCGGGCGGAACAGCGATGGCGACAAATAATCGTAAAGCGTCCACTGTAAACGGAGGACCCTGAAATGTTTTAAGGGGCCTATAATATTTGGTGATTTTGTGAGCCTACAATCCGGCGACATTATACCTTTATCCGGGGCAGGCGATCAATTTTCTAAATTTATTTTTTCGGGTACTATTACAGATGGGACCTGTTACAGAATTAGGGCGTTGAACCGGGGAGGAAAGATGTAAAACGAGGTTCAGGATTTAACGGGTATTTTAGTTTCTAGAGAGCGACCAAACCCTAAAATG
>DODH01000259.1 GCA_003545625.1 Nitrospina sp. | reverse complement strand
TCCTTTGACTGCATTTTGTTTGCGGATGTTCTTGAACATTTGATCAACCCCCTTTCGGCATTGATTAAAGTCCGGCGTTTGCTGAAAAAAGGAGGGACAGTTGTAGCCAGTATCCCTAATGTCCAATTTCATGGAGTGATCCATCAATTGATTGAAGGAAACTGGACCTATGAAAAAGAAGGAATTCTTGACGAAACCCATCTCCGGTTTTTCACCTATAAAGAAATCGAGAAAATATTTTCACAAGCAGGTTATTCCATTCAGAAGGTTGAAGAGGTACTCGACCCTCAATATGATAAATTTTCTTTGAATAATAATACAGACCTTAACTTTGGAAGGACACAAATCAAAGATTTGTCTCCGGAAGAGATTAAAAGATTTTTTGTGTTTCAGTATCTAGTCATTGCCGAACCGATTAACGTTAATAAAAATGAGGAAAACGATATGATTCAACATGGGGAAGCATTGTTTAAAATTGACAACCTTTTGCTGGAGGCTTCAAAGACAGCTGAATTAGGGGAGCATGAAGCTGCTTTAAAGATTTATGATGAAATTATCAAAGTATCCCCTGATAACGTTGCGGCACTAATTGGGATGGGAAATAGTTTTATGAAGCTCCAACTTCCTGACAAGGCTGAGATATTTTTTGATCGGGCTTGCTTAAAGGAACCCAATAATTTCAAGGCTTGGTTGGGTCTGGGATTGCTGGCCCTTCACCAGAACGATACCAAGAAGGCGGATATTAATTTTAATAAATCTCTGGAAAATAATCCTGATAACTATAAGGCGTTATGTGGGCTTGGAATGTTAAGAATGAATATGGCTGATCTTGATGGGGCGATAGATTATTTCTGTCGGTCTCTGGATGTAAATCCTGATAATATTTCTGCCTGCAAATTCCTTTTGGAAACCTCCTATAAATTGGAGAAATTTGAAAAAATTGAAATCCATTTAAATAAATATATGGAAATTCATCCTGCCAATGTGAATATGCGGTTTGCCTTGGCCGGTGTTCAGTACAAACTTGGTAAGCTTGAAGATTCGATAAAAAATCTTGAGTGCGTCCTTGTTCTGGACCCGGAAAATGAGTCTGCTTCTAAAATGATTGAGAGTGTTAAGTCTGATTTGGTGTTTAGTAAATAACTGGTTTTGACATGGACTTCTTTGCCCAAAATTTAAAGTGCCTGTTGGAGTGCGACCCGGAATTAGCGGAACGCGTTGCTCTGCAACCGTTCCCTGAGAATGTAACCGTTGTTCGATCCAAAGATGGGTTTCCCGTTCCCAGAATTGCCGGAGTTGCTCTGCATAGCCAATACCGTCCTGTTGAAGAAGGGTCGAAAGCGATAGGGGAATTTGTTTTCAACCCGGAACGAAATACTGTGGTTTACGGATTAGGGTTTGGATACCACGTTCAGGCCTTGCTGCAAAAGGTTCCAGGAGAGTTGACAGTCGTAGAACCGTTGATGACCTTGTTCAGGGCTTTTATGACATCCATTGATATACGGCCATTTTTATCACGGGTGCGCTTCAGAATTGGGGAAACGCCAGCTTGCCTGATTTCACGGCTGGAACCAGGTTGCTGGAATATTTTTAAGCATCTTCCTTCCATAAGAATTGGCGAAAATTACTACAACAGGCTGAATGAAGGCTTGGAGATAAAGGATCTGCTCCAAAACCGCGCTCTCAGAGTGATGGTCGTTAATCCTCTTTATGGAGGTTCTTTGCCAACGGCTCATCACTGCGCTGGAGCTTTGAGAAATATGGGGTATGAGGTTGCCACTGTAGATTGTGAAGAATTTGCCCAGGGTTTTTTCTCCTTAAAGGGTGTGACCCGCAATCCAGAGAACGCTGAAGTTCTTTCCCGTAATTTTATGAATTTCATGGGTGAAATAGCCGCCGCAAAGGCTACCGAATTTCGACCCGACCTCATTTTAGCTCTTGCCCAAGCTCCTCTTACACCGGAGGCGATTCTAAAACTGAGGGCATTGAAAGTGCCAGTTGTTTTCTGGTTCGTGGAAGATTTTAGGACTTTGCCCTATTGGAATGAAGTAGTTACTTCTTATGACCACATTTTTACTTTGCAAGCCGGAGAGTTTCACGATTCATTGCGATCCAAAGGAGTGCGGGATTGCTATTATCTGCCGCAGGCCTGTTTCCCGGATATTCACAAGCATTTGAGTATGGCAGGAGAGGAAATGGCTATGTATGGGGCCGATATCTCATTCATGGGAGCGGCCTATCATAACCGGGTTCAATCTTTTCCTCGATTGATGGATCTTGACTTTAAGATCTGGGGAACAGAGTGGAATTTAGAGACGCCGTTGGGACGCTTGGTTCAAAATAATAATAAGCGGCTTTCGTCTGAAAAAATCGTTAAAATTTATAACGCAGCTAAAATTAACCTGAATCTGCATTCTTCCACCTACCATTATGGAATTAATCCGGATGGCGATTTTGTAAATCCGCGAACTTTTGAGATTTCTGCCTGTCGGGGATTCCAGCTGGTGGATAACCGAAAAGATCTATCCCGCATGTTTAAAGTGGGTGAGGAGATAATCGCTTTTGATACCCTTGATCAAATGCAGGATCAAATAGATTATTATCTTTCTAAACCCGAGGAAAGAAATGCGATCGCTTTGAAATCCTGCCAGCGTGTCCTGAAGGAACATACCATGGAGCATCGCATGCAGGAGTTATTACTGCATGTTTTTCTGGACCATGAGTCAGCTCTTGATTCAATCGGGAAAGTTCAAAGGGACCCTTTAGAGTATTGCATCGAACAAGCCGGTGAAAACACA
>DODH01000225.1 GCA_003545625.1 Nitrospina sp. | reverse complement strand
CGGCGTGGGGCCTACGAGCCAGCGCTTTTGCTGGCCGGCAAAGAGTTGTCTCGGCTCAAAGAGTCGTTGCTATCTGCTTCCCACGTGAAGGGGTAATTTCAACTTTCCAACTCAACCATGGTGGAGGATTAGGAGTTAGCCCGTCATCGAAATCCACTGGTCGCGGTTTTCGTCCGCGGCCTTTCTTTTTTTCATCGTTTAACCTTTTGCCGCCAATAAAACTTTTTCAGCAACCCGCTAGTTAACATCCTGCAAAAAAGCTAAGATGTAATCACAATTCTGCGAAACCTCTCTGGCATCTAAAGATGGGACGGGTTGAACTCTTGCAAGTCGCCAGACGGGATAAGGGGTGATATTAGTTTTTTTGTTGGGGCAATGCTGATGGAAAATATGGAAGAAAAACTTAAAAAAGCCTTGCAGGCAATGGATAAAGAAGATTACCGGACTTCTTTTGAAATATTCCAACCCCTGGCGGAACAAGGCCATGCAAAGGCCCAATTCTATCTTGGGTTTCTCTATAGAATCGGACAGGGAGTTAATCAGGATTTTCAAAAGGCATACCATTGGTATTCACTTGCAGCAGAACAGGGTTATGCAGAGGCGCAATACAAAGTCGGGTTGATGTATTTCAAAGGACAAGCGGTTACTCAAGATTTCAAAAAGGCATTCAAATGGTATTCGCTTGCGGCAGAGCAAGGTGATGTAAAAGCCCAATTCAATCTTGGTGTTTTATATAGAAGAGGGTTAGGGGTCCCCCACGATCATAGACAGGCATTCAACTGGTTTTTATTGGCTGCGGAGCAGGGTTATGCGATCAGCCAATTCACTCTTGCAGGTGTATATGAAACTGGGGAGGGAGTTTCCCGGGACGATGCGGAAACGGTCAAATGGTTAAAGCTTGCAGGCGAACAGGGTTATGCTGAAGCACAATATAAACTTGGATGGAAGTATTACCATGGCGAGGGGGTCCCTCAAAATTTCCCGGAGGCATTCAAATGGTATTCTTTTGCCGCAGAAACGGGTGACATAAAAGCGCAATTCAGTCTTGGGGTGATGTATGACAATGGACAGGGCGTCACTCAGGATTACCAAAAAGCATTCAAATGGGTATCACTACCAGCAGAAAAAGGCGATGTGCAGGCGCAATTTTTTCTTGCGTGCATGTATGAAGATGGACAAGGTGTGGCTCAAGACTACGCAGAGGCAGTCAAATGGTATTCCCTTGCGGCAGAACAAGGTGATGTCATGGCACAATCCAACCTTGGACACCTGTTCGTGGAAGGGAAAACCGGCAAGGAGGATTTTATTCAAGCCCACAAATGGTTCAATATAGCCGGTGCGAATGGAGATGGGGAGGAACATAAAAATAGAGACGCTGTGGAAAAACTTATGACACCCGACCAAATTAGCGAAGCTCAGAGATTGGCAAGAGAATGGACCCAGGAGTATGGGAAGAAATAACTAAGATGGTGGAGCAGGTTCCGGGAATTTTGGGTGTGATCAAAAATGTAGGGGGGGCGAAAAATTTAGATTTGGAAAAAATTAGGGCACGTGGGAGGCATCTCCTCCTGGATTCGCCTCCCACGTTAATGGGTAATTTCAACTTTCCAACTCTACCTTGGTGGAGGATTAGGAGTTAGCCAGTCATCGAAATTATCCCAAGTTTATTACCTCAACTCCGCTACCGGAGTTTGGTGGTTTTTGTCAAGTTTCGGACGAATCCAGAGTTTCGTCATCCAAATTCATGTTTTCTGACGATTTTCGTCCGCGGCCCTTATTTTTTTTCATCGCTTCGCTCAACGGATTGTGAAAAAACGAATCCCAGTACTTATTACTGAGCTTTTTACTGGAAAGAACATTTTTGATTTTGCCTTTTTTATCAAATATTTTGACTTCATGAAACATGGTACACTCCAAACTTATGCCTACCCTGGTGATATTCGCCCTGGTTTGGAGGATATATTAAGCGCCTCCGCCCAGATGATGGATCATCGTTTTGGGTCGGTTTAGCCTTTCGGGCCAATGAAATTTATAAACGGGGTCTTGTAGTGTTAATGATATCTACAATTTAGGATGTCAAGCATCCCCCCCAAGTTTTTTTCTTTGGCCTGTATGCTCTTATCGGAGGAACATTTTGAAACAATTAGGGTTATTTTTGTTTTTTTGGGGAATTATAGGGATAACAGGGTGTGACAAGGAGCTGAAAGAGCATCCTTTGCCCGAAAGCCTGAAAAAAGAGTTGGCCCGCAAGGCCGATCCGACCATTCATCTTAATGATGTATCCGGCACCATTTCGCTCGATTCTGAGCTGAAAGTGAGCTTGAGCCCCAGTGCCAGACTGTTCATTTTTGCCCGGCCGGAAGGTGTGGAAGCCGGGCCACCTCTTGCCGTCAAACGTCACAGTGTTTTCCAGTTTCCCTTTGAATTTGAAATTGGGCAATTGCATACCATGATTGATGGGACCCAATTTGAGGGAGCCATGAACCTGACAGCGCGTCTGGATCAGGATGGCAACAGGAAGTCAAGTCCGGGCGATGTGGAAGGGAAAGTCCAGGTTACTGCGGGGCAAAAAGAAGTTCAACTGGTGCTGGACAACCTGATAAGCGCGTCTGCCTACAACATACAGGGAACGGTTAGCGTGGGTATGGGGCTACAGAACAAGGTTCCCAAAAACGGCACCCTGTTTATTTTTGTCCGCTCTGAGAATATTAAGCGCGGGCCTCCACTGGCGGTCAAGCGGATACCCGACATCCAGTTTCCCTATGAATTTACTTTGGGGCCAGCGGACATCATGGTTCCGGGAACTTTTTTTGAAGGCCCCATGGTGCTGACAGCGAGAGTAGATGTTGATGGCGATGCCCGTGCCGGTCCCGGTGATATTGAGGGTTTCATCGGCGCCAAACCCGGCGACCGCAATGTGGAACTGCTCCTGAACCACCTTACCCCTTAGCAGGGGAGCAACGGGCTTGTTGAGCCGCCAAAACTCTTTGCTCGCCAGCGAAAGCTATTGCAATTTGCCACCGGCCCGCTTGGCCGGGCCTAGCTGTTC
>DODH01000295.1 GCA_003545625.1 Nitrospina sp. | reverse complement strand
GGACCGGTGGGGAAAACTATAGATTTGAATCTGGCTCTCAGTAAAAATGATATTTTTGCCTATTCCCGTATTGAGGGTTTGTTTGCCGGGCTTTCTTTCGAGGGGACGGTCATTTGGTCCGACAGGAACGCGAATTACGAGTATTACCAGCAATCGGTTTCCAACCGCAACCTGCTTATGGGGCATGAAGGAATCAAAGTTCCCGCGTCGGGCCGGGCTTTTCTCCAAAGAATGAACAAACTCGCCGGCCAGCGTAACGCTGGACCCAATAAACAATAGCTTTCTACTCCTGCCAAGGAGTCAAGGTTGCTTTTATAGCCTCCGTTACCCTTTGCAGTCCTTTTCCATCGATCAGGTTTTTACCGGCCTGGCTCATTTTTTCCAGAACCTGCTGGCTGGATTTAAGAATTTCCGGCAGGCGGTTTTCGTCCCACGATTCGGCCATTCCAAGGTTCATGGCGGCACCTTGTTTTTCGGCACGGCCTGCTTTTTCTGCTTGATGGGAGACCTGATTGATCACAAAGGCGGGAGTGCCCACGGCCATGGCTTCATGCAGGGTGATTCCGCCGGAACAGAATACGACAGAGTGATCGAACAGGGTTTGTGCCATTTGTGATGTGGACTCCAGCAGTTTCACCGTTTCACTTTGGCGGTCTTTAAGGGCAGGGATGTTTTTGCATCCGGGGCCTGCAAGGAGGGTTATGGAAAGATTGGGCTGGATCTGCAAAAGCTTGTCGGCAAGCAAAGATGTCAGGGAGTGCGGATCGGTGCCCCCCAAAGTGATCAAAACCGATTCGATAGGCCCGTTGAATTCGCGTTTTTTAGAATGAAGTGTCTCAAACTCTTCTGCGAGGACGGAATAGGGAGTGCCAAAAAGGGTTTGAACATGATGGGGTAAATCCACGGAATTTTTTTCGTCCAGATTGCAGTCGATCAGCAGGTTAACGTGGTGTCGGCCTTCTCCAAGGTCTTCAAAACTGACCACCGGTTTTTTGCCTTGCTTAATCTTTTTGATAAAGGTTGATGGCGTATCTTGAATATCCAAAATAATGAGATCCAGAGGCGCGGTTTCTTTTTCTGTGAGAGCCAGGGGGTCGTTAAGGATCTTGTGAGGGAATTGATACTGATCCAGCCAAGATTGGGCGGGCGGGTAATCGGGAATAAAAAAGATGATTTCGGCTTCCCGCTTTCTCAGGATTTTAGCGATATGAGTTTGGCGGACCAAATGGCCCATACCCTGGGAAAAAGAGGTTTTGCAGACAATTCCGATTTTAGCCATGATATTCCCGAGATAACTTTTCCTGCTTGGACCCAAATTGCAATAGTTTTTCAGCCGAGACAACTCTTTGCTCGCCACCCTCTAGCGAGGGAGGCAAATAGCAATAGTTTATTAAGCCGCCAACACGGTTTGAGCACTGTAAAAGTTATTGCTTATTTCCTCAAGGCGTAGCCTTGTTGCTAGTCGGCCCCACGCCTAGTGGGCGGGCCGGTTGATTTTCTGTAGAATTTCCCGGTCGCTGAAAATCACATCCAGTTTTTCCCGCCTTCGCGCCTTGAGAATAGAGGGTAGTCGCTTTAATGCCATATAAAAGGCAATCCAGAACCGGCTCTTCATGCGGAAGAGATCACGGATCAGGAAAAGTGGAATATAAAACAGGAACTGATAGGTCAAGGGCCGGTCCAGTATATTCTTCCAGACAAAGAGGTAATTGTTACGTGCGGAGATCAACCCGATCTGCCTTTTCTTTTCCTGCCGGGTGATGGTGGACTGCACCTTGTGATAAGCTACGGATTTGGGTTCATAGAGCACCTTCCATCCTCTTTTTAGAGCGCGGTATGAAAGGTCAATCTCTTCATAGTACAGGGGATGGTAAATGGGATCGAATCCTCCCAGTTTTAGATAGCGGTCCCGGTCCACCATAAAAGCTCCGCCGCAGGCAAACAGGGTTTGGCTGGAGTCATCCGGTTCTTTTTCGTATAGATAAAAATGGCCATTCTGAAAATAACCCCCGCGGTTGCCATAGAGAAATGTGGTTCCATCGAATGCGTAGAACTTTCCGCTGACTGAAAAGGTGTCCTTGCCATCAGCAAAATGTTCGGCGAGATGGTAGAGGGCATCTTCATCCAGTTTTATATCGTTGTTCATTGGCATGATGAGGTGGGACCGCGCCAGTCCCGCCCCGAAATTATTGGCCCCATGAAACCCATAGTTGACAGGAGTTTTTTCTGCTCGAACGGTGGGGAACTCCCGCGCCAGGATTTCGAGACTGTCATCGGAACTGCAATCATCCACCACCATGATTTCATAAGATCGTTTTTTATCGTAGGCGACAGATTTAAGAATGCTGGGCAGGCATTCTCTCAGCAGTTCTCTGCCATTCCAGTTAGTGATGATCAGAGTAATATCGGGAATATTCACAGGGATCTCTGTTTGTTCAGTAATTTTCTCTAGGGCAACGGCCCTTATTTTATAAGGGCCGCGCTAAAAGTAATTTTTGGCGATGCTCTCATAAAAGCATCTGGCGTACGGCCTCTAAAATTTCGACTTCC
>DODH01000279.1:588-2581 GCA_003545625.1 Nitrospina sp. | reverse complement strand
CCCGCCAAATCCAGAATCGAGGAAGGCTTTCCGGTGCCAATATTGAAAATACCATAATTCGCATCATGGTGATCGAGCAAAAGAAGTTTTCCGCGTACTAAATCCCTGACATGGATAAAATCACGGCGCTGGTGGCCGTCTTCATAGATCAGGGGTGGGGAATCGTTTTTGATCGCCGAGCAGAAAATTGCGGCGGCTCCGGTATAAGGATTGTTCAGCGACTGACGCGGACCGTAACAATTGAAATAACGGCATGCCACAGTAGGTATTTTGTGGGCCTTTCCGATCATCAGCGAATACACTTCCTGGTCTTTTTTGCTTTGCGCGTAGACGGAGGTGCAATCCAGTTCCTTGTCCTCATCGGTGGGGACGGGAGCAACAGGAACAGCGCATTCAGGGCACAGCATTTCCCATTGCCCTTCAATAAGCTGGCTTTCCGGCCTGGGTTTGGGTGAGATCTTTCCGTGTTCCGGGCACCGGTAGTAACCTTCTCCATAAAGGCTCATGGAACTGGCAACAAGGACTTTTTCGACCTTGTGTTTTTCGTTTACCAGAATGTCCCATAACACTCCCGTACCCTGAACATTTGTGGAAATGTACTGATCGATGGAATACATCGACTGACCGACACCAACCTCCGCGGCATCGTGAATGACAAGTTCCACATCTTCGATGGCTTTTTTTAAATGGTCCCGGTTGCGAACATCCCCCCTGATGAATTCCGCCTCCGGGTGCAGGTGTTCGGGCCTTTCGGCATTTTCCCCATGCACCTGTGAGTTGAGGTTGTCGTAAACCCGGACGGTATCCCCTCGCTGGATCAACTGGTCCACCGTATGCGACCCTATGAACCCGGCTCCGCCGGTTACCAAAACCCTTTTACCCATTATTCTCTCTCCGGTTATTAATAGCGGCTCTCTAGCCGCCTCAGATTATCACCTGCTATCATATCTCAATCGGCAATTTTGTGAAAGGACTTGAGCACTATGGCCTTTCCCTGTCACTTCCCGCTCATTCAGGGTTTCTCAATATGGGATGAGTTTTATCCTGTATTGAAATCCGAACCAAATTGGGCAATAATTCAAGCTAAGTAGCTTTATCCTCCTGCCCTATGAAAATCAACAAACACCGTGAATCTTTCCTGCATCATCGTTAATTATTATAACAGTGCTCCCCTGAAAAATTGCCTGGAGTCTGTTACCCAAACACTGCGAAAAATTTCCTTTGAAATAATCGTTGTGGACAACAGCCAAGATGACCCGGGTATGGTAGACATTAAAGAATCCTACCCGCAAATTCGGTATATTCAGAATCCTACCAACACAGGTTTTGCCAAGGCCAATAATCAGGCTGTCCGATCTGCTCAGGGTGAAATTCTTCTTTTTTTAAACCCCGACACTATTTTAACCGATCAGGCTATAGAGAAAATGCAAGAGCACCTGAAATCCAATCCGGATATTGGCGCCCTGGGACCCAAGGTATTGAATACGGATGGGAGCCTGCAATATTCCTGCAGACGATTCCCTACACTCATGACCGGATTTTTCAACCGCTATTCGCTTCTTTCGGTGTGGTTTCCAGACAACCTCTATACGGTTCGGTATATGATGAAAGACTTCAGCCATGATGAGGTACGAGAAGTCGACTGGCTATCCGGATGTTGCCTCATGGTTCCCCATGCTGTATTTGAAAAAACAGGAGGTTTTGACGAACACTTTTTTTTATTCAATGAAGATGTAGACCTGTGCCGGACCATCCACCAAAATGGATTTAAAGTGATGTATTTCCCCTCTGCAAAAATTACGCATCATATCAGCACCAGCAACAGCAGAGTGCCGGTGGATATTATTATTAAACGACATCTTGGCATGAGCCATTATTATGGGAAAAATCATGGCGGAAATCCGATGGCAAGAATGATCGTTAATATTTTTATATCCCTGAGATGTTTATCCCAACTCGCTTTCAATATATTTAAATGAAATTTAGTACGTTT
>DODH01000279.1:0-194 GCA_003545625.1 Nitrospina sp. | reverse complement strand
CTCACCCTCATCCTGATAAAAACCATAAGGGGTTTCAACTTTCTCACGTTTTTATTGAACCGCCTTCCCATTTCTGCAGGGAAAAGCGTCAGCCCTTTTGGAGGGATTTCGGTCATCCTCTCGTTCCTGATAACACTCTGGCTACTTTTATTTCTGGGCATGGTGGACGCGCGCAACATCAACCTTTTCACTGT
>DODH01000091.1:2437-2764 GCA_003545625.1 Nitrospina sp. | reverse complement strand
GCGGGTATAGGTTTTTTGGTTCAGACTCACACTAATACCAGCTAAAACGTCGTCTCTTTCCCGTATTGTTAATTCATCCATCAGAGCTGTATCGTTTGATACTGTATTCCCCTGGTGTGATTGCTCATGGAGCCGTGTGAACAGGCTCACATTTAATTTTGTATGGTGCCCATGGGATTGTGTGAGTCCTAAAGTAGTCGTTCGTTTGGAAACGTCCTCGAATTTTGCCAGAAGATTTGTTTCTCCGGAAACGAATGCTGTACTGTTTTCACCATCAATAGAATTACCGTCATAATAATGCCACATGGAGCTGCTTGATGCCCGGTA
>DODH01000091.1:0-2053 GCA_003545625.1 Nitrospina sp. | reverse complement strand
GATCCAAAACTGAAGCCATCATCATTTTTGCTGTAGTATGTTGAAAAGTACAGATCCCCGGTTCTCGTACCTGGATTCAAATAATAAAACGTAGCACCTTTCGTCCTGAGTTCTTTATGGAAGGAGATTGAGATGCTTTGGCCGGTGCCCAATAGGTTTTTTTCACTTAACCCAGCCCAGTATGTGACTTCATTCCCAACCCGTTTCAAGCCTGTCCCGGGTGTCGTTGACCACTGATCAAAAACAGTGACGTGGATTACAATGCCTTGCCCTGATTTTTCTTCCACTTCAATAATGGCATCAGCCAGGAAGTTTTTCCGGCGCAGGTTCATTTCACTCTCAATCAGGATTTCGCGGGTCACTTGGTCACCTTCAGCAAACAAAAGATGTTTTTTTATTGTTTTGTCCCTGGTATTGATGTGCAGCCGGTTACCTAGTTTGAACAATGATTCTTCAAAATCCCAGTTTACCCGGGAACCGTCAAAGGCATTATGAATCTGGATAATGATCGAATCGACCCGGGCCGCCATATCATGGGGCAGATCATAAACGGCAACTGGTGTTTTTTCAGCGCCCGCCAGATAAGATACAAGAGAAATAATAAAAAATACCCATCTCCTCTGAAGCGCATAAAAACAAGATGTCAAGCCTCTTTCCCCTTGTAATTCGTTGCCAGCCACAAGCTGTATTTCGCCACAACGTTCTTATCACGCATGGATTGAAATTGGTGCAAAACCTTCAAACTGGTAAAGTAAGGTTTTATGGATGCAGGAATCGAATTCCCTTTGGCAATGAAAAGGAATTCCCTTCCCTTGAGATCCTTCTCGGAATGGATGTATGAATACAGTGTTTCATGATAGCCAATAGACAGACAAGATGCTTCCAATTTTGGCTTTATGTAAAAATTAACCATGGAAGGGATCTGGTAATTGTTGGCCAGGATGCGTTTGTTTTGCAACTCGGGATGGGCTTCAAGATACGTCTTCAGTTCATCTGGGAACGATGAATAGATGAAATAGCGGTTCGTAACGTCGTTTTTCCCCTTAATCGGTAAAAAGGGCAAGAACGTCTGGATCGTAACCAGCCCAATCAATAATAGTGAAAAAATAATTTGAAAATAGAATAGTTTTTTGTGTTTCGTCCAATTTTCGCCAATGGACAATCCAAACAGGAACAGCCCGCCAAACAACACAGGTGCCAGCCAATTCATTTCCATCCGGGAATGGAGTGATTGAGCGATGAAATAAATCAAGGGAGCCCCAGTTACTGATAAAAAATAAAGTTGTTGTTGTGACTGGGCTCGATAATTCCGTGCAATCCAAATGGGATGAATCACTGCGTAATAAAAATAGATGGGTCCAGCGGCAAATAAAAGCCCAATCCACAATCCCAGAAAGTCCGAAAAACTCCCAGCTTTGCTTACGTGGGCCCCTTGATACCTGACAAAGGCCAAATCATTTTGGAGATTCCAAACGACGAATGGCATAAATATTAAAAACGCCAACATCAGGGAACGGTAAAAGTTCACATTTTTGTAAAAATGACGTTTCTCCTTTACGATTGCCGGAAACAAAACGATCCCAATGGCCGGGAACAAAGCGGAAATTTTGGAGAGTATTGCCAATCCGAGCAGGGCTCCGGCAGCAATTAAATATTCTTCATCAATGAAAAATGCTTTGTAATAATACAGGATGGCCAATATCGAGAAAAAGGCGAGAGGTACGTCCGGCGTCATAACCACCGCATTGGTGTGGAAAAGCATATTTGCCGATAGTCCCAGAGACAAAGCCATCCCAGTTGCTTCATTGAATTGAGATTTACCGAACCGATATAGAATGATGGTCAGTACGGTTATGAGCACGATAGGTCCAAAGCGGATCATAAACGCATTTTCTGCAAACATAGTTAACAACTTGATCAAAAAGGCGACGACCGGTCCGTGGTCAATATAGCCCCAATCCAAGTGACGGGCATACATGGCGTAGTATGCTTCGTCATCTATTAACATGGTATTGGAAATGAATAACAGCCTGATGAGAATCAACACTGCGCT